>NZ_JBIRYZ010000025.1:0-118193 GCF_044390325.1 Streptomyces sp. NPDC018964 | reverse complement strand
CGCGCGGGGGGGGGGGTGGGGGGGCGCCCCCCCGGGGCGGGGGGGGACCGGGGTGTCCCCGCCGCGGGGGGGGGGGGGGCGCGGCCCCCCCCCCCCCCGCCCGCCCCCCACCGCTCTTCGGCTCCGGCGCTCCCTCCCCGGGCCCCCCTCGCCCCTGGGGAACCGACGCCGGATCACGACCCACGCTCGTCGAGGGCTCCCGTCGTCGAGCCCTCGCCGTCCCCTCGCGGCGAATCGCTGAAGAACAGCGTGATCAAACGGTCACGGCGCGTCAATACCGGTTCGGGTGACAATGGTTCGGTTGCGGCATATGCCCTGTTCGCCGAGACCGCGCACGGAAGCACACCCGGCGCACCGCGTCACACGCCCGTCAACCCGGCCGACCCACCGTGCATCCATGCCCCCCGGAAGGACGCGGACGGCCGCGCGTGCGGGAACGCGGCGGGGCCGCGCCGGCATGCGGTTCCGCCGCGGGGGCACGACCGGCTCCGGTCGTCCCGCACCCACCCCGCGGTACGACCCGACGCACAGCCCGGCACACCGGGCTCCACCGCGACGTCCTCACACGGCCTTGTACGCCAGTCCGCCGCACGCCGACGTCCCGCCGGAGGCCTGCGCGCAGCGGTCCAGTTCGCACCAGATCCGCTTGCCGGCCCCCTCGGCGCTCCAGCCCCAGCGGTCGGCCAGCCCGTCCACGAGGGCGAGCCCGCGTCCGCCCGTCGCCTCGCCGTCCACACAGCGCGGCACCGGCGCCCGGTCGCTGCGGTCGGTCACCTCCAGGCGGACGGTGGCCTCCTCGGTGTCCGTCCCCGGCAGGGAGAGCCGCAGCACGGCCGGACGGCCGGTGTGCACCACGGCGTTGGTGACGAGCTCCGAGACGAGCAGGATCAGGGTCTCGGCGAGTGGTTCGTCGGCCTCTATGCCCGAACCGGCCAGCCGAGAGCGGGCCCATCTCCGGGCCCGTCCCACCTCAGCGGGGTCGGGCCGGATCTCCAGCTGCACTTGAAGCACATGCACCGCTCACACCATCCGAACCGGCGGACACTTGGACTCGCGCCTCACGAGGGCCACGATCGTAGCCATTTCCTGCATGGCCAGAACAACGGCCGGGACAGGGGTCACGGAACGTGATTCCCCTGCGAGACAGCATGGTTGACGTACAGTCACCCCAACAAGCGCTTCGGGCATATTCCAGCGCGAAGGAGTACACGTGCGGCATACTGTGCGACGCTCGCCGCGGGGAGTCGAACGGGAAACGGCGTTCCCCCTGGCCACCCGACGGAAAGCCGCAGGCGTCGGCCGGTACGGGGCCGCCCCGGGGGCGACTCCGGCGCGGTGCGTGCCCGGGACCACTCGCATCCCACACAAGGTACCGGAGCGGACGTCCGACTCCGGGCCGTGACGGGAGCGGCACGGGACACGAGCCGGTATCGACCCTCCGTGATCATGAAAATGCCACGATCCGTGACATCCGCGCGGGGGCGTGCCACGCCTCCGCGCGGGGTGGCGTCCCGCACCTTCGCGCGGGGGGGGCGTTGCGCTGGGGCTACTCGGGGACGGTGAAGTAGCGGGCGAAGGAGTGGACGATCTCCTCCTCGCCGATCCTGCCGTCGCCGTCGGAGTCCAGCGCGGCGGCGGCCGTGCGGGCGAGGTCCCCGGGGACGCCGAGCACCTCGATGACCCGCGCGGCGTCCTCGACGGTGGCCGCGCCGTCGCCGTCGGTGTCTGCGACGGCGAGCGCCGCGTGCAGGAAGGGCCGGGCGATCTCGGCGAACCGGTCCGGATTGTCCCGCAGGCGCTTGACCGCGCCGTGCACGAACTCCTCGCGCGTGATGCGCTGGTCGCCGTCGCGGTCCGCGATCCCCGCCATGCCCTGCCAGAACGCCTCGGCACCGATGTACAGGGCCTGGCCCCGGTCGGAGCGGGCCGCGACGGCGAACTCGGCGAGCAGCGCCTTGGCCGCTCCGCTGAAGTCCTCGCGGTCGATGTAGCCGTTGCCGTCCTGGTCGAAGCCCGCGAAGCGGGCCGCGATCCTGCGCTCGTACTCGCTGGTGACCATGTCTCTCAGGCCGCCTTAGGTCAGTGGGTCGTCTCGCTGGGAGCGTACGTGGTGGAGGGCCGCCGGGGAGCCGGAAAACGACGTCCGGACCAAGACCGGGGGAACAACGGGACACGCGTGTGACACGCGTGAGCACCCGCACACGGCGTCACGCCGACAGCGGGCGGGCGTCCTCGTCGACCGCGGAGGGGACGTCCGGGTGGATCTCGAAGAGCCTGCGGACCCCGAGGGCGCCGAGCACCTTGTTGACGTGGCTGCCGTCGGCGGCCCCCCGCGCGGGGAGGATCAGCCGCAGGCTGCCCCGGCAGGAGCGGAGCAGCCGGCGGGAGGCGATGAGCACGCCGACCCCGCTGGAGTCGCAGAACCACACCTCGGAGAGGTCGAGGACGAGGCGGTGCCGGCCCTCGGCCACCACGTCGTGCACCCGCTGGCGCAGCACCGGGGACGTCACCAGGTCCAGCTCGCCCGACACCCGGAGCACGGCCCACCCGCCGTGCTCCTCGCCGGTCACGTTGAAGGTCACCACCACGCCCCTCGCTCGCCGAAACGGAAGCAGTCCCTACGCTTCCTTGCAGCGCGGCTGCCCACCGGCCGTTCCCTGAAACGCGAGCCGAGAAACAGGCGCCGAACAAAAAGGGCTTGTTCCAATCACTTTCGTTCCGATTCGATCGGTTCCGATCGGCGCGGAGGTGGGTAGGTGCGCCCCGGACGGCGTCCGACGTGGGCGGGCGGCCCCTTACCACCTGCGGCTCTTCCGGTGGCGCACATTGCGGTAAAGGGGCGTGCGCCCTCCTGCGTGCCGATTACATTCTGGGAGTCACCGGCCACGCGCCGGACCCGGGCACCGACCAACCCGGGACCGGGGAGGAACAGGGGGTGAGGGGCCGCATGCCGAAAACGGACGTACCGCCCCACTGGGACCGCAGGATGCAGCAGCGCCTCGCGCACGGGGAGGCGGCCGCCCTCAGCGAGCTCTACGACCGGTTCGCCTCGCTCGTGCACGGCCTCGCCCACCGCGTCGTCGGCGACGAACACGCCGACGCCGTCACCCGCGACGTCTTCGCCCACATCTGGGAGCACCCGGATTCCTACGACCCCGCGCAGGAACCCCTGCGCACCTGGCTCGCCGCGCTGACCAGCCGGCTGGCCGTGCGGCGGCTGCGCACCACGAGGACCGCGGCCCTCGCCCGCGGCGGCCCCGGCACCGCCGAGGACCTGGAGCGCACGGTGCGGGACGCCTCGGTGGCGGCCCGCGCCGACTACATCGTCCAGTCCCTGCCGGCGCCCCTGCGGGCCGCCCTGGAGCTGGCCTACTTCCAGCGCAGGAACTACCGCCAGACCGCCGCCGACCTGGGCGTCACCGACGACGAGGCCCGCCGCCGGCTCCGCCTCGGCCTGCAACTGCTGGCCACCGCGCACGACGCCGGCGCCCCGAGCGCACCGCCCGGCATCGGGGGTGCCGCGTGAGCGGGCACCGGACCGGCCGGCCCGAGGCGTACGACGACCAGGAGAAGGACGCCGGACCGCCCGTGCTGGAACACCACGTGCTGAAGTCGCTGCTGGGTGCCTGGGCACTGGCCGCCTGCTCGCGGGCGGAGGCGTCCGCCGTCGAGGAGCACCTCGGCACCTGCGGACCCTGCGCGGACGAGGCGCTGCGGCTGCGCGCGGCGGTCGGCCTGCTCCAGCGGCCCGAGAGCCTGGACCCGGACCCCGGCCTGCGCACCCGTGTCCTGGAGGCCTGCCTGGAGCGTCGCCCGCCCCGCGTCCCCGTGCCGGAGTGGGCCGCCCCGTACGACACCGAGACCGCGCGGCTGGACGCGCTGCTCCAGGACTTCGGCGACTCCGAGTGGCACGCGCCGGTGCGGCTGCGCTGGTACGAGTCCGACGAGGCGAGCAGCCGCCGCACCACCGTCGCCGGGGTCATCGCGCATCTGCTGGCGGTCGACGGACTGGTCTCGGTGGCCCTCGGCCTCCGCGACCCGCTCGGCGACGCCACGGCCGTCCGGCCCGTCCCGTCGGACCGCACCGAGGCGTACTGGCGGGCCTCCCGCTTCCCGCCCACCCGTTCCGTGCGGGCGCCCTGGCGGGACCAGAGCCACGCCCTCGTGCGGACGGTCTCCTTCACGGGCGGCGGCACCGGACGGCTGCCGGTGTCGTACGGCGACTACGAACTGCCGCTGCACGACGCGATGCTGGACCGGGCCTTCGAGTGCTGGGTGCACGCGGAGGACATCGCCGAGGCGGTGGACTACCCGTACGACCCGCCCTCCGGGCGGCATCTGCACCGCATCGTCGACCTGGCCGCGCGGATGCTGCCGGCCGTCCTCGAGCACCGCCGGCAGCACGGGCTGGCCTCCCCCGTGGAGCGGCACCTGGTCGCCGCCGGGGAACCGGGGCGCAGTCTGCGGCTGGAGATCGAGGGGTCCGGCGGAGGCGAGTGGCTGATCCCGCTGGACTCCCCCGCGGCGAAGGGCTCCGCGGAACACGAGGTGGCGCACGTCGCGCTGGACGGCGCGGAGTTCTGCCGGCTCGCCGCGGGACACGTGTCTCCGCGGGAGGCCGCGGCGGGGCAGGTCGGGGACCGTGACGCCATCAAGGACGTCCTGTTCGCGGCGGCGAGCATGAGCCGGATGTAGGGGCGGGTTCCGTCTCGCCGGTGAGCGCGGGTGCATGGGAGGTTCCGCGCAGTTCCCCGCGCCCCTATGGGTACGCACAGTGGACGTACCTGTAGGGGCGCGGGGAACCGCGCGATCAGCCACAGACCACCCGCGGTCGCCACCGAGCCGGACCCCCCCCCGAGCGCTCAGGCGAAAACGACCGTCCTCCGCCCGTTCAGGAGAATCCTCCGCTCCGCGTGCCACTTCACCGCCCGCGCCAGCGCCTGGCACTCCACGTCCCGGCCGATCGCGACGAGCCCCTCGGGGGTGACGTCGTGCCCCACCCGCTCGACCTCCTGCTCGATGATCGGCCCCTCGTCGAGGTCGGCGGTGACGTAGTGCGCCGTGGCGCCGATGAGCTTCACGCCCCGCGCGTGCGCCTGGTGGTACGGCTTCGCGCCCTTGAAGCTCGGCAGGAAGGAGTGGTGGATGTTGATGATCCGCCCGGAGAGCTGCTTGCACAGGTCGTCCGAGAGCACCTGCATGTAGCGGGCGAGGACGACGAGCTCGACCTCGTCCTCGCGCACGATCTCCAGCAGCCTGGCCTCGGCCTCCGGCTTGCCGTCCTTCGGCACCGGGATGTGGTGGAAGGGGACGTCGTACGAAGCCACCAGTTCGGCGAAATCGGTGTGATTGGACACCACTCCGGCTATCTCCACGGGCAGCGCCCCGGTCCTCGCCCGGAACAGCAGGTCGTTCAGGCAGTGCCCGAACCTGCTGACCATGAGCAGGATGCGCATCTTCTCGTCGGCCCGGTTGATCTGCCACTCCATGTGGAAGGAGTCGCCGATCGCCGCGAAGCTCGCCCGCAGCTTCTCCAGGGTCACGGGGGCGTCCGCCGAGAAGTGGACGCGCATGAAGAACAGTCCCGTGTCGTGGTCGCCGAACTGCTGGCTGTCCTCGATGTTGCAGCCGGTCATGAACAGGTAGCTCGACACGGCGTGCACGATGCCCTGCTTGTCGGGGCAGGACAGGGTGAGGACGTACTGGTCGGCCGGGGCCGCGGCTCGGGTGGACTGCTCGCTCATACGGAAAAGGGTCCCACACGCGAACCCGCGCCCGGCCGGCCGTTCCGCTACGCGGACCGCGTCAGGATCCGCAGCACCTCGAGGGTGCTCGGCGTCGCGTCGGGGTCGTCGCCGTCGCTCGCCGCCATCCGCACGTGCGCGTCCCGCGCGGCCCGCACCGCCTCCGGCCAGCCCTCGTGCTCGAGGTAGGCGGTCACCGGCGCGTCCGGGCCGACCTGGTGCATGATCCGCAGGACGCGCAGCACCGCGGTGTCGACGAGCGCCGCCTCCTGCGAGTCGCGGAAGATGGTGCCGACGTACTTCTCGGCGGACCAGTTGTCCAGCCAGGTGTCCTCGACCAGCCGGTAGACGGCGTCGGTGACGTCGCCGTAGCCTTCGACCCCGGCCAGCCAGACGTCCCGCTGGAAGGCGGGATCGGAGAGCATGTGCAGCGCGGAGCGCACATTGCTGCGCCAGCGCCACCACGGCATGTCGTTGAGTGGCATGCCGCCCATGGTGAAGGAGCGACGGCCGCGACGGGAAGAGTTCTCCGAACCTTGCACGATCGTCGATCGTACGTTTTCGCGCCGCACGGGTCATACGGGACCCCGTAATTCACCTCCGTGTCACCGTCCGTTGACCAAGGGTCACTCCGGGGTTGGTCGTGTGGCGGAATCGTGCGTGAGCATGACCGGCAGGCGACGCATCCGCAGCATTGTCCTCCCCCGCCTCCTCCACCGGCCCGCCAGAGCCGGCGCCCTGACCACGGGCGTGCTGGTGGTGTGCGCGTCGCTCGCCGCCGGGTGCGGGATCGTCCCCGGTGTCGCGGGGAACTCCGGGGACGACGGCCCCCTCACCGTGATGACGTGGGCGCCCCAGGACACCCCGGCCACCAACAAGCCCGGGATGCCCGCGTTCGCCGAAGCGTACGCCCGCTGGATCAACTCCCAGGGCGGTATCAACGGCCGTCGACTCAACGTGCTGACCTGCAACGACAAGAATGACACCGTGGCCGCGGCGCGGTGCGCCCGGCGCGCGGTGCAGGAGAAGGCCGTCGCGGTCGTCGGCTCCTACAGCCAGCACGCCGACTCGTTCATGCCCACCCTGGAGGGCGCCGGAATCCCGTACATCGGCGGTTACGGCATCACCACCAACGAGTTCACCAGCCCGCTGTCCTATCCCGTCAACGGCGGCCAGCCGGCGCTGCTGGCCGGTCTCGGCCGCACCCTGGCCGACACCTGCGGGCCGGTCACCTTGATCCGGCCCGACACCATCACGGGCGACCAGCTGCCCCCGCTGCTCGACTCGGGCCTGGAGGCGGGCGGGCACACGCGCTCCGGTGACCAGCGGGCGGAGGAGGACGCCACCTCGTACGGGAGCCAGGCGCGGCAGGCCCTGGAGCGCACCGCCACGGACACGGCCGAGCAGGGCTGTGTGGTGCCCGCCCTCGGCGACAGCACGGGCACCTTCATGGACTCCTTCCGGCGGGCCCGCGCCGACTACCCCGAGGTGCGCACCGCGACCGTGCTGGGCAGCGTCGACCAGTCGACGATCAACGCGTCCGGCGGGGCGTCGGGGCCGTACGAGGGGTCGTACGTCACCGGCTGGTACCCGGCGGCGAGCGATCCGAGCTGGGACCCGATGAAGAAGGTGATCAAGGCGGAGGCGTTCGGCGACAACCGGATCGACGCCGCGGACGCCGGGGTGCAGACCACCTGGATCGCCTACACCGTGTTCAAGCAGGTCGTCGAGGAGCTGGGGGACGGCGAGGTGAGCGCCGACACCGTGAGCGAGGCGCTGGACGACGGGCTGAAGGTCACCACGGGCGGGCTCACCCCCACCCTGCGGTGGGGCTTCCAGGACGAGCTCGCCGCCGTCGGTTTCCCCCGCCTGGTCAACGCGAACGTGACCCTGCAGGTGGTCCGGGACGGCCGGCTGGTCGCGGCCCGCAAGGGCTTCACCGACGTGACGAAGACGCTGCGGGGCGCGGACCTGGGCTGACCCGTGGTTCCGCCCGGGGCCGGGCGGAACCACGGGTCAGCGGTGTCCGGTCACAGCTGGGTCGGCTGGCGCTCGGTCAGGCCGTACTGCCTGGCGATCGCGTTCCACAGCGCGGCGGCCTTCTTCTTCTCGGTGGTCGCGGTGCCGCTGGCCTGGTTGCCCGCCTGGGTCTGGCCGGTGGAACGGGCCTGGCCCTTCTTGCAGCCCTTCTTGCCGGCGGTCTGGTCGGCCCAGGCGGCGTAGTGGTTGTCGGCCGACGCCGACGCCTTCCACGCCTTGGTGAGCGCGGTGGTCAGCGCCTGGTGTTCGGGCAGCTCGTCCACGGACAGGCCGGCGAGGTCGGTCACCAGCTGGTTGCGCTGTCCGGCCGCCTCCCGCAGGTCCTCGGCCGCCCGGTCGAGGTCGCGGCAGGCCCTCACATCGGCGACCGCGTTGATCACGGTGGTGCGGCTGTCGCCGCTGTCGGCCAGCAGCTTGTCCAGCTCGACGGCCTGCTCACGGGCCGGGTCGGCGGCGGGGGAGGCGGAGGCCTCCACGCTCGCGGGCGCCGTCGCGGAGACGGGCTGGTCGTCGCCGTCGTCGTCGCCGCCCGGGCTGCCGAGCAGCGCGCCCGCGCCGACACCGAGGACGGCGATACCGACGCCGATCGCCGCGATGAGCGGCACGCGTGAGCCGGTACGGCCGCCGCCGCGCCCGCCCCGGCCGCCGGTCGGGGCGCCGGGGCCGGCCGGGCCGCCGGGCGCGGTGCGGGTGGCAGGACCGTGGTCGACGCGCGGGAACTGCTGGGTGGATCCGGCCGGTCCGGCGGCGTCGTCGCGGAAGAGGTTGTCGAACTCGGCGGGCGGCTGCCGGTCGCCGTCACCGGGCGACGGGGTGCCGTAGGGCTGGTCGGTGACGGGGGCGATGTACTGGGTGGCCTCGGCGTCGGGGCCGCCGGCGGGCGGCAGGTGTCCCGCGCCGGGCGCGCCCTGCGGGGGCACGCCCGGGTATCCGCCCGCCCCGGAGCCGTGGGCGGGCAGCTCGGGCGGCAGCGCGCCCGGGCCCACCGGGGGTATGAACTGCGTCGCCCCTTCGCCGGCGGACACCGGCGGTATGAACTGCGTCGCCCCCTCGTCGGCGGACACCGGGGGTATGAACTGCGTCGCCCCCTCGTCGGCGGCGGACACCGGTGGCATGTACTGGGTGACCCCTTCCACCCCGTCCGGCGCGGCGGCCGGCGGGTACTGGGGGGTGCCGTAGCCGTTCTGGGCGGGGGCGCCGTAGGAGTCCGCGTGCGCGGGTGGCAGCGGGGCTCCGGCGGCGTACGGAGCGGCACCGCCGTGCGGAACGTTTCCGTGCGGGCCGGACGGGGCGCTCCCGCCGTATCCGGCGCCCGGCTGCGGGCCGTTCGCGCCGTACGGGGGGTGGCCGCCGTGGGTTTGCGCGTCCTCGGGCGGCAGCGGGCCGGGGCCGCCGCCGTGGGCCGGGGCGGGCGGGTGCTGCGCGCCCCACGGGGACGGCTCCGGGGCGCCCCACCCGCCGTCGGACGGGAGCTGCCGGTCCTGGCCGGGCAGCGGGGCCGGGCCCTGCTGCCCCGGCCCCCAGGGCGTGCCCCAGGTCTGGCCGCCGGGCGGGGCCGAGGCGGGGAACCCGCCGGAGTTCCGGCCGTCCGCACCGCCGCCGGGGGCGACCGGTCCGGTCGTCATGCCCGGCAGCAGGGGTTCACCACCGTCGGAGGGCAGCACGATGCCTTCGCGCGCGGGGCGCGCCGAGGGCTCCTCGCCCTGTCCACTCTGCGTCACCGGGACTCCTACCAATGGGGGACCTTGTGAATCGTCGGCTCACGCTACCGGGTCCCCGGATCCCGGTGCCACGCAGCACGGGCCCTGACCTCCTGCCCTGTGAGCGCGGTAACAGCACCGGGTCACCGCGCCGATCGCCTCACCTCCTCGTCCCCGCCCGTCACGTCCCGGGTGTCACGCCGCCGTCCGGAGCTCCATGCGCGCCCCGAACTCCCTGACCACCGACTCCTCCCGGTACGGCTCGAGGCGCTGTTGGAGGTCCTCCAGGTACTCGGCGCCCCGGTTGGAGCGGAGGCCTCCCAGCAGCTCCACCGCCTTCAGGCCCGTACTGCAGGCCTGTTCGATCTCGCGCTGCTGCACCTGCGCGGTGGCCAGCAGCACATGGCCGATCGCCCGCCGCCGCGCCCGTGACACCGGATGCCCCTCCAGCGCCTGGCGGGCGCACCGCGCGGCGGCGTCCGCCTGGCCGAGGTCCCGGTGGCAGTGCGCCAACTCGTCGGCCAGGTAGGCCTCGTCGAAGTGCGCGATCCACACCGGGTCGTCGTCCGAGGCCGGATCGACGGCCTCCATGGCGCTCACCGCGCGCCCCGCCGCCGTCTGCGCGGCGTACGCGTCGCCCATCAGCGCGTGCCCGCGCGCCTCGGCCGCGTGGAACATCGCCTCCGCGCGGGGTGTCACGCGCCCCCGCGCGCCCTCCTGCGCCGCGCGTGCCAACTGCGCGATCTCACGCGGGTTTCCGAGCTGTGCGGCCAGGTGGCTCATGGAGGCGGCGAGCACGTACCCGCCGTACCCGCGGTCCCCGGCCGCCTGCGCCAGCCGCAGCGCCTGGATGTAGTAGCGCTGGGCGAGGCCCGGCTGCCCGGTGTCGACGGCCATGTACCCGGCGAGTTCGGTCAGCCGCGCGACCGCCGCGAACAGGTCGCGTCCCACGGCCTCGCGGTACGAGCCCGCCAGCAGTCCCGAGACGACGCTGTTGAGGTAGTGGACCACGACCGGGCGCACGTGCCCGCTGCCGTACTGGTGGTCCAGGTCCACCAGCGCCTGCGTCATGGACCGTACGGCCGCCACGTCGGACTGTCCCACGCGCGGCCCGGTGGAGCGCGCCACCTGCCCGTCGGGCGCCGAGATCAGCCAGTCGCGGCTCGGCTCCACCAGCGCGGACGCGGCGATGGAGGAGCCGGACAGGAAGTCCCGCCGGCCCACGTCGCTGCGCCACAGCTCGCAGACCTGCTCGATGGCCCCCAGCACCGTCGGCGAGAACTGGAGGCCGACGCCCGACGCGAGGTTCTTGCCGTTGGCCATGCCGATCTCGTCGATCGTGACCGTACGGCCCAGTTTGCGGCCCAGTGCCTCCGCGATGATCGCCGGCGCCCGGCCCCGCGGCTGCTGCCCGCGCAGCCAGCGCGCCACCGACGTCTTGTCGTAGCGCAGGTCGAGGCCGTGCTCGGCGCCGCACATGTTGACCCTGCGGGCCAGTCCGGCGTTGGAGCATCCGGCTTCCTGGATGAGCGCCTGCAGCCTTTCGTTCGGCTGCCGTGCGACGAGAGGCCTTGCGGCCATTGGCGTACCCCCTGAGGCTGCGGTGCCCTGCCCACGCACCGAGTTGACGTGTCTTCCGCGGCCGTACGTCTCGCGTCCCGGCGGGAAGTGCGGCCGGGAAGATCAATGCCCCGCCGAAGTGCCGACAATGCGGGACATGTGAGGATTGCCGGGGTAACGGCGGTTGCCGGCCCCCCTCCTGGTTACCCACCGGGGACGCGGATCCTCTCGCGCGCCCCCGCCGATGCACCCATGCGCCCCGAACAAGGAGCCGATGCTCCTCCCCCGCGCATGCGCGGGGGCGTAACCCCTGGTGACGGCCGTAGTTGTGTTCATCGTGGAAGAGACGATCGCGGGCGCCGACGCCGTACAGATCCCGAAGCAGCGCGGGGAATCGCTGCTGGACACCGCAGTTCGCTACGCCGAGGAGCGGCACTGGGACGTGTTCCCCGGCACCTGGCTGGAGGCCGTCGACGGGGTGCAGCGCTGCTCGTGCGGTGACGCCGCGTGTCCTTCACCCGGCGCGCACCCGGCCCGCCCGGACTGGGCGGCCCAGGCGACCGGCAGCGCGACCGTCGCCCGCCGGATGTGGCAGAAGCAGCCGGCCGCGTCGATCCTGCTGCCCACCGGACGGACGTTCGACGCGATCTCCGTTCCGGAGACGGCGGGGTTCCTGGCGCTCGCGCGGATGGAGCGGATGGGGCTGACGCTGGGACCGGTCACGGTGACGCCGGACCGGCGGACGGAGTTCTTCGTCCTGCCGGGGGCGTCGGCGAAGGTGCCGGACCTGCTGCGCAAGCTGGGGTGGTCGTCGGCCTCGCTCGACCTGGTGGTCCTCGGGGAGGGGGCGTACGTGGCCGCCCCGCCCACGCGGTTCGGGTGCCGGGGGGCCGTGCAGTGGGCCTGCCGGCCCACGGCCGTGAACCGGTGGCTGCCGGACGTGGAGGAGTTGGTCTCGCCGTTGGCTTATGCGTGCGGCAGGGATCGGTAGGGCGCCCATGTGATGTGCGTGGTCACTGTTCATTGGCGACTGCGGCGCCGTCGTGGCTGATCGCGCAGTTCCCCGCGCCCCTTCAGGGCGCTGCACTCCCCGTAGGCTTCCAGCCAACGAAGGGAGTCGTGGTGAGTGTCAGCGCCGTGCGTGTGCGGGGGCTCTGGAAGCGGTTCGGGGAACAGGTCGCGGTCGGGGGGATCGACCTGGAGCTGCCCGCGGGGCGGTTCATCGGGCTGGTCGGACCCAACGGGGCCGGGAAGACCACCACCTTGTCCATGGTGACCGGGCTGCTGCGGCCCGATCAGGGAACCGTCGAGATCGCCGGGCACGACGTGTGGCGGGATCCGGTGGAGGTCAAGGCCCGGATCGGGGTGCTGCCGGAAGGGCTGCGGCTGTTCGAGCGGCTGTCGGGGCGTGAACTGCTCGCCTACACCGGGCGGTTGCGGGGACTGCCCGGCGCCGAGGTCGACAAGCGGGCCACGCAGCTGCTCGACGTCCTCGATCTGGCCGGTGCCCAGCACAAGCTCGTCGTCGACTACTCGACCGGCATGCGCAAGAAGATCGGACTCGCCGCCGCCCTGCTGCACAACCCGGAAGTCCTCTTCCTGGACGAGCCGTTCGAGGGGGTCGACCCGGTCTCCGCGCAGACCATCCGGGGCGTTCTGGAGCGGTACACGGCGTCCGGCGCCACGGTCGTCTTCTCCTCCCACGTCATGGAGCTCGTCGAGTCGCTGTGCGACTGGGTGGCCGTGATGGCCGCCGGCCGGATCCGCGCCCACGGTCCGCTCGCCGAGGTGCGCGGGGACGCGCCCTCGCTGCAGCGGGCGTTCCTGGAGCTCGTCGGCGCGGACGGCCGGGACGCCGGTGCGGATCTGGACTGGCTGGGCGGGGGTTCCCGGTGAGCGCCGTGAGCACTCCCGCCGCCCTCACCTCGGTCTTCGTCCGGCTGAAACTGTCCCTGCTGCGCAACGGGCTGCGGCAGTCCGGCGGGCGCAGGGCCGCGTACATCGCCTCCGCCGTCGTCGTCCTGCTGTTCGCCGCGCTGCAACTGCTCGGGCTGATCGCGCTGCGCGGCTCCGGTCACGTCGAGTCGCTGGTGGTGCCGCTCGTGGCGGTGCTGGGCCTCGGCTGGGCGGTGATGCCGCTGTTCTTCCCCGGGGGCGACGAGACCCTCGACCCGACCCGGCTGGTGATGCTGCCGCTGCGGCCGCGGCCGCTGGTGCGGGCCCTGCTCGTGTCCTCGCTGGTCGGCATCGGGCCGCTGTTCACGCTGTGCCTGCTCGCCGGCTGCGTGATCGCCGTCGTGCACGGCGGGGCGGCGTTCGCCGTGGGCGTCCTCGCCGTGCCGCTGGCGCTGCTGGTGTGCGTGGCGCTCGCGCGGGCGGTGGCCGCCGCCAACGTGCGGCTGCTCACCAGCCGCAAGGGCCGGGACCTCGCGGTGCTCAGCGGGCTGGTGATCGCCGTCGGGGCGCAGCTGGTCAACTTCGGGGCGCAGCGGCTGGGTTCCTCCGGTCTGGAACAGCTGGACCCGGTGGCGGACGTACTGGGGTGGTTCCCGCCGGCGTCGGCGGTCGCCGCGGTACACACGGCGGGCGAGGGGGCGTACGGGGTCGCGCTGGCGCGACTGGCGCTGAGCGCGGCGGCGCTGGCGGGGCTGCTCGCGCTGTGGTCGCGGTCCCTGACACGGCTGATGACCTCGCCGGACGGTTCCACCCTCCAGGCGGCCGGGGACACGGCGGTCCGCGACCGCGCGTCGACGGGCCTGTCCCGGCTGCTGCCGCCGGGCCGCACGGGTACGGCCGTGGAGCGCAGCCTGCGCTACGTCTGGCGCGATCCGAAGACGAAGGCCGCGTGGGTGACCTCGCTGGCGGTCGGGCTGCTCGTGCCGGTGTTCAACGCCTGGCAGGGCACTGGCTCGGTCTACTTCGCCTGTTTCGCCTCCGGGATGCTCGGCATCCAGATGTACAACCAGTTCGGGCAGGACACCTCGGCGTTCTGGATGGTCGCGATGACGATCTCGTCGGCCCGGGACGCGTACGTGGAGCTGCGCGCCCGCGCGCTGGCGCTGCTGCTGGTCACCCTGCCGTACGCCACGCTCGTCACCGTGCTGACGACGGCGCTGCTGGGCGACTGGGCGCGGCTGCCGGAGGCGCTGGGCCTGTCCTTCGCGCTGCTCGGCGCGATGCTCGCGACGGGCGCGTGGACCTCGGCCCGCTTCCCGTACTCGATCCCGCAGGAAGGCCACAGGAACGTCGCCCCGGGGCAGGTCGGGCTGGCCTGGCTCTCCCTCTTCGGCGGCATGGTCGCGGCGGCGGTGCTGTGCGTCCCGGTCATCGCCCTCACCGTCTGGCTGAACATCGCCGAGGGCGGCGACGACTGGCTGTGGCTGCTGCTGCCGGTGGGCACGGCGTACGGCGCGGCCCTGGCGTTCCTCGGCCTGCGGCTGGCCGCCCCGCGGGCGGCCGGCCGGCTGCCGGAGATCCTGACGGCGGTGAGCAAGGGCTGACCCGCGGTCAGCCCTCGCCCGGTGAGTCCGGCGAGTCCGGTGACTCCAGTGACTCCAGTGACTCCAGGAAGGGTTCGATCGCCGCGAGCCAGGCCTCCGGTTGGTCGTAGTGAACCAGGTGGCCGGCGTCGGTGACCTCCGCGTACCGGCCGCGCGGGAGGACGCGGACCATTTCCTGGGCCTCCGCGCGGCCGAGTTCGCCGTCGAGGCCGCGGACCACCAGGGCGGGGCAGCGCACCTGGGCGAGCTCCTCCCAGTGCGCGTCGAACACCCAGGTCTCGCGGGAGCGGAGCATCTGGTCCGGGTCGAACACCGGACGCCAGCCGTCCGGGGACTCGGCCATCACCTCGGCGTAGAAGGCGCCGCGGGCCGGGTTGGGCCGCTCCACCCAGGGGTCGTCCTCGCCGAACCACTTGCGTACGTCGGCGAGCGTGGCGAACGGGACCGGCCAGGCCTTGAACCACTCGGCCCACTCGCGCTGCGAGGCGGCCCCGAGGGCGGAGGCCCGCATGTCACAGATGACCAGCCCGCGCACCAGGTCGGGGCGTTTGGCGGCGAGCTGCCAGGCGGTCAGCGCGCCCATCGCGTGGCCGATGAGGACGGTGGGGCCGAGGCTGAGCTGCTCCAGGGCGGCCTCGGCGTCGTCGACGTAGGCGTCACGGGTGAAGGAGGCCCGCGGGGGCTTGTCGCTGCGGCCGTGGCCGCGCTGGTCGAGGGCGACCGCGCGGTACCGCCCGGAGAGCCGGCGGGCGGTGGACGCCCAGTGCGAGGCGCGGCCCATCAGACCGTGCAGCAACAGCACGCCGGGGGCGTGCCGCGCGGCGCTCTCCGCCTGGTCGGGCCCGTCCTTGGGCGGGTCGCCGAACTCCCAGGCGGCGAGCCGCACGCCGTCCGCCCCGGTCACGTCGATGCGTCGCACCATGGTCCTGGCACCCCCCAAGCTCGCTGCCTGCCCGTTGCCCGTCGTGCTGGCCCTGTGTGCCGGCCCTGTCCGTTGCCACCACCCGCAGATTATCGAATGGCTATTCGAAAACGGCTTCTTGCCCGGCAACACCCCTCGTTCGAGTGACACCCCGAGGGGATTGATCGCCGTGGCCCGGGGGAGATTTTCAAGCGGGAGGCGGACCGCTCGGGGAAACCGGTCCGAGGGGAATGACCCTGAGAGCTCGGGGCTCCGGGTCAGCACAGGGGAGGACAGGCCCCGGCGCCGTGCGGCGCCGGGGCTCCTCACGTGGTCACGGCACATCGTCCCGCCCCTCCCCTGCCGGGACGGCATCACTGCCGGGCCGGCCAGAGCCACTCAGGTCATATGCCTCACGCGACAGCCTCGCACGCGAATCCGGCGAGCGCTGCGATTCGGCGCAGTGGATCTCGGATTCGTCGCGTTCACACCGACAGGCGCGCACCGGAGGGCGCGCGTACCGGAGAGTGCGCCCGCCCGGCGTCCCGTCCCCGCCAAGCCCTGTCCCGCCCCTGTCCGGTCGGCCGGTCAGGGCTTGGCGACGAACACGTGCGAGGCCACCTCCGACTCCAGCTCGGCCGCCTCGCCGCCGCTGCCCACCAGCACCCCGCCCGCCGACTCGGTCACGCTGACCACCGAACCGGGCTGTACGCCCGCCCGGCGCAGCGTGTACATCAGCTGGGCGTCCGTCTGGATCGGCTCGCCGATCCGGCGCACCACGACCGTCTTGCCCCCGGCGCCCGGGTCGAGGTCGGCCAGGGACACCATGCCCTCGTCCAGGAACGGGTCGGCCCCGTCCTTCTCGCCCAACTCCTCCAGGCCGGGGATCGGGTTGCCGTACGGCGACTCGGTGGGGTGCCTCAGCAGCTCCAGCACGCGGCGCTCGACGGCCTCGCTCATCACGTGCTCCCAGCGGCAGGCCTCGGCGTGGACCTGCTCCCACTCCAGGCCGATCACGTCGACCAGGAGGCACTCGGCGAGCCGGTGCTTGCGCATCACGCGCGTGGCCAGCCTGCGGCCCTCCTCGGTGAACTCGAGGTGCCGGTCGGGAGCGACGGACACCAGGCCGTCGCGCTCCATGCGCGCCACGGTCTGACTGACCGTCGGGCCGCTCTGGTCGAGCCGCTCGGCGATCCGGGCGCGCATGGGGACCACACCTTCCTCCTCCAGCTCGAGGATGGTGCGGAGATACATCTCCGTGGTGTCGATCAGTCCGGACATACATGCCCCTCGATGAGATCTGCGGATGGCTCTGCCGGAGGCTGGACGGCTCACCGGCGCGTGCGCTGGCCCAGGACTCAATTCTGACGCATACGACCGACAACCGGGCCGCGCATGAGAACGAAGGACTCCGCGGAGGGCCCCACGGAGGGGGAACGGAGGGCTCCGCGGAGGGGAAACCGCGCGATCGGGCGCCGTGTTGACACGACGCTGGTCCAGACCGCACGGTGATCCGCAACACTCTCCCGCACCACGAAGTGCCCGAAGGGATGCCGCATGAGCGACCGCACGCCGGCCGACCGGTTCCTCGACGCCGCCATCGACCTGCTGCGGCGGATCCGTGACGAGGAGGCCGAGTCCGTCGCGGCGGCGGGCACGCTGCTCGCCGACACGGTCGCGGAGGGCGGCCGGCTCTTCGCCTTCGGCGCCGGGCACTCCTCGCTGGCCGCGCAGGACCTCGTCTACCGGGCCGGCGGACTCGCCCTGATGAACCTGCTCGCCGTCCCGGGGGTCGTCGGCGTCGACGTGATGCCGGCCACGCTGGGCTCCGCCCTGGAGCGGGTCGACGGTCTCGCGGGTGTCGTGCTCGACTCCTCACCCCTCCGCGCGGGCGACGCGCTGATCATCGTCTCGCTGTCCGGGCGCAACGCGCTGCCCGTGGAGATGGCCATGAAGGCCCGGGAGCGGGGCGTGCGGGTGATCGGCGTGACGTCGGTGGAGTACGCGGCGCGGACGACGTCCCGGCACTCCTCCGGGACGTTCCTGAAGGACCACTGCGATCTCGTGCTGGACTCCCGGATCGCGGTCGGTGACGCGGAGCTCACCCACGACAACGTGCCCGCGCCCTTCGCCCCCGCGTCGACGGTGGTCACCTCGGCGCTCCTCCAGGCCGTCGTCGCCACCGCCGCCGCCACCCTCGCCGACCGCGGCATCGAGCCACCGCTCCTGCGCTCCGGCAACGTGGACGGCGGTCACGAGTGGAACGCCCGCATCATGGACGAGTACGGCGACCGGATCTTCTACCGCCACTGAGATCGCCCCCACCCCGCCGTCGCCGGGGCGCCGGAATTCAGCCCCTCCGGCGTTTGAGGAGCGGGGGTCCGGGGGCGGCGCCCCCCGGGACGGGACGGGACGGGAAGGGGCGGCGGGGGCGAGAGAACACATGTCACCGGTCGTCGCCGAGGAGCCCCGCCAGATCCAGGGCCGTGGCGATGCGGACCGCCACGTCCTCCGCGTACATCGTGTCGGAGCGTTCGAACGCGTTGCGGCCCGCCCCCCGCAGAAACGTCACGGCACCCAGCGTGCGCCCCCGGCTCCGCAGCACCGTGCACAGGGCGTGCACCGCGTCCCCCGGCCACTGCCGGGACAGCGCCCACGCCCGCGCCTCCTCGGCACCCATGGACCCGGCACCGGCCCGCACCGTCCCGGCCCGCTCCACGCACTGCACCGCCGGATGCCCCTCGCCGTACCGCACCGGCAGCCCCGCCCGTCCGGCGAGCCTGCTCGGTCCCGGCGTACCGGACGGGGTGGCGGCGATCCGCACCAGCCGCACCCGGTCGGCGTCCCGGCCTCCGTCGGCCACCCGGTCGATCAGCGCGTGGTCGGCGAACCCGGCCAGCGCGAAGTCCAGGTGTACCGTCGCCGCCTCCGCCGGATCCTCGCACTCCGCCGCCACGCGCGCCGCGCGGTGCAGCTGCTGCGCGCGGAACCGCAGCAACGACGCCTCCTGCTCACCCTGCCGGGACCCGGTCACGTCCTGGAACAGCCAGCCGACCCCCAGCGGAACCGGCTCCTCCGCCAGTGGTGACGACAGCCGCACGAACCCGCTCCGCCAGCACCGCCGCCGCTCGCCCTCCGGCGTGCGCACACTCACCCACAGGTCGGCCGGCGCGGGCGGCGCTCCCTCCGCGAGCACATGGGTGAGCGCGCTCTCCAGCTCCTCCACGCCCTGCGCCAGCAGCTCCCCCAGCGGCCGCCCCAGTACCGACGTCCGTCCCGCGCCCAGCGCCCGCGCGGCGTGCGGGTTCACCACCGCGGGCCGCAGATCGGCGTCGACCAGGACGACCCCCCAGCTCGCGTCCTCCAGCAGCGCCTCGCTCAGCGCGATCGACCGCTCCAGGTCGATCTGCGCGTGCACCTCGCTGAACGCGCAGTACACCCCCGCCGGCTTCCCGTCCGGCCCGCGCACCGCCGCGGACTGGGTCCGCACCAGCACCCGGCCGCCGTCCTTCGTCAGCAGCGCGAACTCGTCGACCTGCCGGCCCGGCGCGTCCATGGCCGACATCAGCCGCGCCTCGACCTCCTCGGCGTCCGCGCTGCGCACGGCCCACCCGGCGAAACCGGCCCGGCCCACCGCCTCGTCCGCGCTCCAGCCGAGGATCCGCTCCGCCTCGCGATTCCAGTGCGTGACCGTCCCGTGCGCGTCGAAGGCGCACAGGGCGGCGTCCATGCCGTCGAGCAGCGCGGCGAGGAGGTCGGAGCCGTCCGGCCCCTCCCGCGCGGGCTCGGGCTCGTCCGGCCCCAGCTCGTCGGTGGTCCCACTACGTCGGGAAGCACTCACCTGGACCCCCTGCAGGCCGCGTCCGCACGTACGGCACGACGGTTCCCTCACTTGCAATCATTCAACTTGAACGTGACTCAGCGCACATCGGGTTCCCGCAAGATTGCGGGAATCGTCGTACGCGGTCGCCTTCCCGCGAAACGGCCGCCCTCCCTACCCGGGGGAAGTCACCAAGCGCAGGTCGACCCACTCGTCCCTCTCGCCGTCCAGCACGTACCGCTCCCGCTCGACGAAGCCCTTCGCCGCGGCGAACCGCAGCCCCTCCGTGTTGGCCGCCAGCACCACGGTCTCGACCTCCTCGGCCCCGAGCCCGCGCGCGTGCGCCAGCCCCTTCTCGTAGAGCGCCGCGCCGATGCCCCTGCCCCGGTGCTCGGGCAGCACCCGCGCGATGACGGTCGCCACGGCCTCCTCGCCCCGCGGGGGCCGTACCGTCGAGCAGCCGACGAGTACGTCACCGTCGTACGCGTTCTCCAGCCGGTACCCGCGCGCGAGCCGTTCCCGCGCCTCGTCGGGCGGCATCGCGGCGGGCGGCACGACCGCGTTGTGGACGCGCCGCCACTGCTCCAGCATGGCGTCGCCGTCCACGACGTCGATACGAAGATCGCTCATCCGGCAAGCCAATCGTGTCCCCGCGCGGGGGTCAACGAAAAAAGTGGTTGATACGGCGCCGATCGCTTCCTAGGGTGGCAGTACTTCGGAAAGGAGGTGGTTCGGCAGATGTATGACGACCGGACGGAAGAGGTGGCTGCGGGCCAGTAGCCCGTCGCCGTACTCGGTTCGGCGCCGGACCGGCGTGTGCGAGATACACGCAACCGGCCCAATCCAACGCAGTCACCCGACCCGCGAGTCGCCGGTAACGTCCGGCCGGCTCCTCCCCAGGGAGGAACCAGACTCGCGGGTCGCCTGCGTTTCGGGGCCTTTCCTCAATGGGCGATGTCCGCGTACCCCTCGATCTCGCGCGGGTCGCGCGTGCCCGGGCCGACGTAGCGGGCCGAGGGCCGGACCAGGCGGCCCGTGCGCTTCTGCTCCAGGATGTGCGCCGACCAGCCCGCCGTACGGGCGCAGGTGAACATCGAGGTGAACATGTGCGCCGGGACCTCGGCGAAGTCCAGCACGATGGCCGCCCAGAACTCCACGTTGGTGGCGAGGACCCGGTCGGGGCGGCGGGCGTGCAGTTCGGCCAGGGCGGCCTTCTCCAGGGCCTCGGCGACCTCGAAGCGCGGGGCACCGAGTTCGCGGGCGGTGCGGCGCAGGACGCGTGCGCGGGGGTCCTCCGCGCGGTAGACGCGGTGGCCGAAGCCCATCAGGCGCTCCCCCTTGTCGAGGGCCTGCCGGACGTACGCCTCGGCGTCCCCGGTGCGCTCGATCTCCTCGATCATGCCCAGTACGCGCGAGGGCGCGCCTCCGTGCAGGGGCCCCGACATGGCGCCGACGGCGCCCGAGAGGGCCGCCGCGACGTCCGCGCCGGTCGAGGCGATGACCCGCGCGGTGAACGTGGAGGCGTTCATGCCGTGCTCGGCGGCCGACGTCCAGTACGCGTCGACGGCCGCGACGTGCCTGGGGTCGGGTTCGCCGCGCCAGCGGATCATGAAGCGTTCGACGATGGACTCGGCCCTGTCTATCTCGCGCTGCGGCACCATGGGCAGGCCTTGGCCGCGCGCGGACTGGGCGACGTAGGACAGGGCCATGACGGCGGCGCGGGCGAGGTCGTCGCGGGCCTGCTCGGCATCGATGTCGAGGAGCGGTTTCAGGCCCCACACGGGTGCCAGCATGGCCAGCGCGGACTGCACGTCGACGCGGATGTCGCCGGAGTGCACGGGGATCGGGAACGGCTCGGCGGGCGGCAGTCCGGGGTCGAACGCCCCGTCGACGAGCAGTCCCCACACGTTGCCGAAGGAGACGTGCCCGACCAGGTCCTCGATGTCGACGCCCCGGTACCGCAGGGCGCCGCCCTCCTTGTCGGGTTCGGCGATCTCCGTTTCGAACGCGACGACTCCTTCGAGCCCGGGTACGAAGTCGGACATCTGGCGGCTCCTTGTGAGGTGGGTGACAGATGGTGGTATGGGGTGGAACGGACCCGTTTCGGAAGTCGGCGGAAGCGTGGACGGGCGTCCGGTGGATCCACGGTCCGTGTCGAACGGACTCGCGGTCCGGGACGTCACCCCTGTGATGCCCGGCTGGCGGTCACCCAACCGGATCAGTGGCAGCACGATATCTCCGAGTGCCATCTTTGGGGAGGGTTCGCGGCACTCAGTGCCACCACGTGATGGAGGACACCCCGTTCTCGGGGGGTCGGCGCATGCGGCAGGATGACGGCGTGACCGACCGAGACGCCGTCCCCTTCGCTCTCGCCTCGATGCGCAAGCAGTACCGGACCGAGGGGCTCTCCGAGACCGACCTGGCCGCCACCCCCGTCGAACAGTTCGCGCGCTGGTTCCAACAGGCCGCGACGGACGGCGGGCTGTTCGAACCGAACGCGATGATCGTCTCGACGGCGGACGCGGAGGGCCGGCCCAGCTCGCGCACGGTGCTGCTGAAGCACTTCGACGACGACGGGTTCGTCTTCTACACGAACTACGGCTCCCGCAAGGGCCGCGACCTGGCGGAGAACCCCCATGTCTCGCTCCTCTTCCCCTGGCACCCGATGGCCCGGCAGGTCATCGTCACCGGTACCGCGCGCCGTACCGGCCGCGACGAGACGGCCGCCTACTTCCGCACCCGCCCGCACGGCTCCCAGCTGGGCGCGTGGGCCAGCGGCCAGTCCTCGGTGATCGCCGGCCGCGCGGAGCTCGACGCGTCCTACGCCGACCTGGCGGCCCGCTACCCGGAGCACGAGCAGGTCCCGGTGCCACCCCACTGGGGCGGCTTCCGGGTGGTCCCGGAGGCGGTGGAGTTCTGGCAGGGCCGGGAGAACCGGCTGCACGACCGCCTGCGGTACGTGGCGGAGGCGGGCGGGGGCTGGCGGGTGGAGAGGCTCAGCCCGTGAAGGGGCGGGCGTGACCGCGCGGGTTCCTACAGCTTGCCCCAGAGGTACGCGGTGCGGTGGCCGTCGAGCAGCCCGGTCAGCCGGGCGCGGAAGGCGTCGGTGAGGTCGGGCCAGTTCCAGAACTCGAAGCCCAGGCAGCCGAAGGCGAGCGGGGCCTCGTCCCAGGCCCAGTCCGGAACGGCGACGGCGGTCGTGCAGGCGGGGCACTCGACGGTCGCGGCACCGGTGTCGTACCACGTCCGCATGGCGGTGCCGAAGCGCTGCCATGTCTCGTCCTCCAGGGGGGTGGAGGCTCCGCAGCGCGGGCAGAGGGCCGCGCCCGGCATGTCCGCGCCGCTGGTGAAGCCGGTGCGGCGGGTGTGGACGGCGAGTCCGTCCCAGGGCTCGAAGTCCCAGTCGTCGGTCACCGCACGTTCCCAGTGCGGGCCGGGCGGATGTCCCAGGGGCTCTCCGAGGACGCATTTCGTGCGTTCGGCGAGGACGACGCCCTCCGCCGCGAGCCGTTCCACCACCCGCCGGGCGAGCCGGGCGGCGTCCGCCTCGTCCGCGTCGAGGTCGACGATCACCTGGAACCGGTCGCCCATGGGTCAGCCCAGCGCCTCGTCCAGCAGTGCCGCCCACTGGGCCACCACGCGCTCGCGGCGGGCCGTGTCGTCGGTGAGGAGGTTGGCGAGACCGAGGCCCCGGGCCATGTCGAGGAGGCCCTGGACGGTTTCGCGGACGCCGGGGCAGGACTCGTCGGCGCCGAGGAGGTCGACGGCGACGCGGTGGGACTCGCGGCCGACGCGCAGTTCCAGCTCGGTCACGCGCGGGCGCAGCTGTTCCTCGTTGGAGGCGGCGACCCACAGGTGGAGCGCCGCGCGGAAGACGGGTCCGGTGTAGAGGTCGACCAGCGCCTCGATCACCGCGCGGCGGTCACCGGCCGCGGCGCCTTCCGGGAAGAGGGCGCGCAGGGCGGTGGAGCGCTCCTCGGCGACGTACTCGACGGCGGCCGTGAAGAGGTCCTCACGGGTCGGGAAGTGGTGCTGGGCGGCTCCCCGGGAGACGCCCGCGCGTTCGGCGACGACCAGGACCGTGGAGCCCGCCCAGCCGTGTTCGGCGAGGCAGGCCACGGCGGCTTCCAGGAGCCGCTGCCGGGTGGCCCGGCTGCGGTCCTGCTTGGGGACTCGTTCGGCACGGTCGGCCGTGCTCACACCACCCATTCCGGATCCCGTCGTTCGAGGAAGGCCGTCATTCCCTCGCGCGCGGGGGCGGAGGCGAAGAGGCGTGCCGAGAGCGCGGTCAGGTCGGCCGCGTCCCGGTCGAAGGTCTCCAGCACCCTAGCCGTGAGCAGCCGTTTCGTCTCGGCCAGGGCGTCGGGGGCGGATCTGCGCAGGCCGTCGAGGATCGGGGCGAGGACCTCGTCCACGTCGTCGCCGGCGGCGGTGAGCAGGCCGATGCGGGTGGCCTCGGCGGTGTCGAGGTGTTCGCCGGTGAGGTAGTAGCGGGCCAGGGCGCGCGGGTCGGTGCGGGGCAGCAGCGGCAGTGAGATCACGGCCGGGGCGACCCCGATGCGGACCTCGGTGAAGGCGAACGTCGCCGCGTGGGAGGCGACGGCGATGTCGCAGGCGGCGAGCAGGCCGAGGCCGCCCGCGCGGACGTGCCCGGTGACCCGCGCGAGGACCGGTTGGGGCAGCTCGACGATCTGCCGCAACAGGCCCACCAGTGCCTCGGGGGCGGGCGGGTCGCGCAGGTCGGCGCCCGCGCTGAAGGTGTTGCCGGTGTGGGTGAGGACCACCGCGCGGACGCCGGTGTCCTCGCCGGCGCCGGTGAGCGCGTCGGCCAGTTCGCCGACGAGGGCGGCGGACAGGGCGTTGCGGCGCTCCGGGGCGTCGAGGGAGAGTGTTTCGACGCCCCGCGCGCGGGTGCGGCCGATCAGGGTCACGAGGGCTCCTCGCGCGCCGCGCGGAGTTCACGGCGCAGGATCTTTCCGGAGGCGGCGCGCGGGACGCCGTCGATGAAGGTGACGTGCCGGATGCGCTTGTAGGGGGCGACGCGTTCGGCGACGTACGTCATGATCTCGCCCGCGGAGAGGTCCGGGGCGGACGGCTGGCGGACGACGTGGGCGTGCGGTGCCTCGTTGCCGTCGTCGTCGTAGACGCCGATGACGGCGGCGTCGGCGATGCCGGGGTGGGTGAGGAGCAGCGCCTCGAGTTCGGCGGGGGCGACCTGGAAGCCCTTGTACTTGATGAGTTCCTTCACGCGGTCCACGACGAAGAGCCAGCCTTCCTCGTCGACGCGGCCGACGTCGCCGGTGTGCAGCCAGCCGTCCTCGTCGATCATGGCGGCGGTGGCGTCGGGGCGGCCGAGGTAGCCCTTCATGATCTGCGGCCCGCGGATGAGGATCTCGCCGGGCTCACCGGGGCCGAGGTCCTCGCCGGGGTCGTCGAGGGAGACGATCCGCATCTCGGTGCCGGCGATGAGCTTGCCGACGGTGCCGGGGGGCGCGTCGTCCATGGCGTCCAGGGGGACGACGTGGGTGCCGGGCGACAGTTCCGTCATGCCGTACGCCTGGCCGACGGGCGGCAGTCCGAGCCGCCGCGAGCAGGCGGCGGCGAGGCCCGCGTCCAGGGGCGCGGCGGCGCTGACGACGTACTTCAGGGACGACAGGTCGTACCGGGCGACCAGGGGGTGCTTGGCGAGGGCCAGGACGATCGGCGGGGCCACGTACAGGCCGGTGATGCGGTGGTTCTGGATGGCCGCGAGGAACGTCTCCAGGTCGAAGCGCGGCAGGACGACGACGGTGGCGCCCTGCCGGAGCGGGGCGTTCATCAGGGCGGTCAGACCGTAGATGTGGAAGAACGGCAGGACGGCGAGGACGCGGTCGCCGGGGCCCGCCGTGATCAGCGGCTGGAGCTGGGCGAGGTTGGTGGCGATCTGGCGGTGGGTGAGCATCACGCCCTTGGGGACGCCGGTGGTGCCGGAGGAGTACGGCAGGGCGGCGACGTCCTCGGCCGGGTCGATGGCGACCTCCGGCTCGGGCGCGGTGGAGGCCAGCATGTCGATCAGGGAGCGGTGTCCGGGCGCGCTGTCGCAGACGAGGATCTCCTCGATCCCGCCGGCCAGTTCGGCGGCCCTCCGCGCGGTGTCCAGCAGCGGTGAGACGGTGACGATCCAGCGGGCCGCGCAGTCCTTCAGCTGCTTGCCGAACTCCTCGGCGGTCGCCAGGGGGTGCACGGTGGTGACGGAGGCGCCCGCGCGGGTGGCCGCGTAGAACGCGGTGGGGAAGGCGACCGTGTTGGGGCTGTGCAGGGCGAGCACGTCCCCCTTGCGCACGCCCGCCTCGGCGAGTCCCGCGGCGACCCGCCGGTGGAAGCGGTCCAGCTGCTCGTAGGTGAGGGTGGTGCCGTCGGTGCCGTCGATCAGTGCCGGGGTGCTCCCGAACTCGGCGGCCCGCGCGAGCACCGCGTCGTGGATGGGGAGTTCTACGGGCGGGACGTCTGCGTACTCGCTTCGGAACACGGTTCCTCCAGGACGGCCGAGGGGCCATGAGGGCTCAGTACGACTTGGGGAGGCCCAGGGTCTGGTGGGAGACGTAGTTGAGGATCATCTCCCGGCTCACCGGGGCGATACGGGACACGCGCGCGGCGGTCACCAGCGAGGCGAGCCCGTACTCGCGTGTGAGGCCGTTGCCGCCGAGGGTGTGCACGGCCTGGTCGACGGCCTTCACACAGGCCTCGGCCGCCGCGTACTTGGCCATGTTGGCGGCCTCGCCCGCGCCGATGTCGTCGCCGGCGTCGTAGAGGTGGGCGGCCTTCCGCGTCATCAGGCGGGCCAGTTCGAGGTCGATGTGCGCCTGGGCGAGGGGGTGGGCGATCGCCTGGTGGGAGCCGATGGGGGCGTTCCAGACGGTGCGTTCACGCGCGTACGCGACGGCGCGGGCGAGCGCGTAGCGGCCCATGCCGATCGCGAAGGCGGCCGTCATGACGCGTTCGGGGTTGAGGCCGGCGAAGAGCTGGAGCAGGCCCGCGTCCTCGTCGCCCACGAGGGCTTCCGCGGGCAGCCGTACGTCGTCGAGGACCAGCTCGAACTGCTTTTCCACGGCGTGGAGTTCCATGTCGATGGGGCGCCGCTGGAAGCCCTCGGCGTCGCGCGGGACGATGAACAGGCAGGGCTTGAGCTTCCCGGTGCGGGCGTCCTCGGTGCGGCCCACGACGAGGGTGGCGTCGGCGATGTCGACGCCGGAGACGAACACCTTGCGGCCGGTGAGGATCCAGTCGGTGCCGTCGCGGCGGGCCGTGGTGGTGAGGCGGTGGCTGTTGGAGCCGGCGTCGGGTTCGGTGATGCCGAAGGCCATCAGGCGGCTGCCGTCGGCCAGGGCGGGCAGCCATTCCCGCTTCTGGGCCTCGGTGCCGAAGCGGGAGATGACGGTGCCGCAGATCGCCGGGGAGACGATCATCATCAGCGGGGGGTTGCCGGCGGCGCCCATCTCCTCGAGGACGAGGGAGAGTTCGGTGATGCCGCCGCCGCCACCGCCGTATGCCTCCGGCAGGTTGACGCCGATGTAGCCGAGCTTGGCGGCTTCCTGCCAGAAGGAGCGGTTGTCGGTGCTGCGGGTGGCGCGGGGGTACTTGCTCGCGAACGCGGCGACCGCTTCTCGGAGGGCCTTGTGCTCTTCGGATTCGATGAGGGTGTTCATGTGGCTCCTTCGACTGCGGGTTGTGTGTGGCTGGTCGCGCCCACGCGGCGATAGCCGCACACCGGGCACAGCCCCGCGCCCCTAGGGGGTTTCCTCCACGACCGCCAGAAGGGTGCCGGGTTCCACTTGTTGGCCGAGGGCCGCGCGGAGGGTGCTCACGACTCCCGTGACCGGGGCGGTGATCTCGTGCTGCATCTTCATCGCCTCCAGCCACAGCAGGGGCCGGCCGGCCTCCACCTCCGCGCCCTCGGTCAGGCCCTCCGCGACGCGGACGACCGTGCCCGGCATGGGGGCGAACAGGGAGCCGGGGGCGTGCTGGGCGGTGGGGGTGGGGAAGCGGGGCAGGGCGGTGAGGGTGGTGGCGCCGACGTGGACGCGGTCGCCGTAGCGGCTGACCTCGTAGCGGCGCCGTACGCCGTCCACGTCCAGGACCACCAGCCCCGCGTCGGCGTGCACGACGTGCACCCCGTCGGCCGTGAGGCCGTCGCGCGTGTGCCGGTAGCGGACCTCGTGCTCCTCGCCGGCCATCGCGTACCGCTTGACCTGCGGCTGCGAGGGCAGGTTGCGCCAGCCGCCGAAGCGGGAGCGTCCGTGGGCGTCGGCGAGGGCGGCGGCGAGCGGGGCGTACGGGTCGGGGGCCGGGGCGGTCAGCTCGGGCAGGTGGCGGTCGTAGAAGCCGGTGTCCATGCGGGCCTGCGCGAACTCCTCGTGCCGCAGGGAGCGGACGAGGAGGTCCCGGTTGGTGACGGGGCCGTGGATCACCGCGCGGTCCAGCGCCGAGGCCAGTTTGCGGACCGCCTCCGCGCGGGTGGGGGCGTGGGCGACGACCTTGGCGAGCAGGGGGTCGTAGTGGACGCCGATGTCGTCGCCGTCGGTGTAGCCGGTGTCCAGGCGTACGGCGCCGGGGACGGCGAGGCGGTGCAGGCGGCCGGTCTGCGGCGCCCACCCCTGGGACGGGTCCTCGGCGTAGAGGCGGGCCTCCACGGCGTGCCCACGCGCACGTGGCGGGTCGCCCGAGAGGGCGTGGCCCTCGGCGACGCGGATCTGCTCGGCGACGAGATCGATCCCGAGGACGGCCTCCGTCACCGGGTGCTCCACCTGGAGGCGGGTGTTCATCTCCAGGAAGTGCGCCCGGCCGCCGGCGACGAGGAACTCGACGGTTCCGGCGCCGACGTAGGAGACGGCACGCGCGGCGCGTACGGCGAGGGCGTGGAGTTCGTCCGTGAGCCTCGGGGCGAGTCCGGGCGCCGGGGCCTCCTCGATCACCTTCTGATGGCGGCGCTGGAGGGAGCAGTCCCGGGTGCCCAGCACCCACACCGTGCCGTGCGTGTCGGCGAGCACCTGCACCTCGACGTGCCGGCCGCCCTCCACGTACGGCTCGACGAACACCTCGCCGTCGCCGAAGGCGCTCGCGGCCTCCGCGCGGGCGGCGGTCAGCTCGCCGTCCAGGTCCGCGAGGCGCCGTACGACGCGCATCCCGCGCCCGCCGCCGCCCGCCGCCGCCTTCACCAGCACCGGCAGGTCGGCCTCGGTGACCTCGCGCAGGGGCTCGATGCCCATCAGTTCCTTGGCGCGCGTCTTGGACGCCATCGCCTCGATCGCCTCCGGGGGCGGCCCGATCCACACCAGGCCCGCGTCCCGTACGGCGCGCGCGAAGCCGGCGTTCTCGGAGAGGAAGCCGTAGCCGGGGTGCACGGCGTCCGCGCCGGCCGCGAGGGCGGCCTTCACGATCAGGTCGCCGCGCAGGTAGGTGTCGGCGGGGGCCGTCCCCGGCAGGCGTACGGCGGCGTCGGCCACGCGCGCGTGGAGGGCGTCCTCGTCGGCGTCCGAGTGCACGGCGACGGTTCGGATTCCCAACTCACTGCAGGTGCGGGCGATCCGGCAGGCGATCTCGCCCCGGTTCGCGATCAGCAGGGAAGTGATCATCGGTCCCTCACATCCGGAAGACGCCGAAGCCGCCGCGCGCGCCCTCGTAGGGCGCGGTGTGGACGGCCGACAGGCACAGGCCGAGGACGGTGCGGGTGTCGCGCGGGTCGATGACGCCGTCGTCGTACAGCCGCCCCGACAGGAACATCGGCAGGGACTCGGACTCGATCTGTCGCTCCACCATGGCGCGCAGCGCCGCGTCCGCCTCGTCGTCGTACGGCCGTCCCTTCGCGGCGGCCGACTGGCGGGCGACGATGGACAGCACGCCGGCGAGCTGCTGCGGGCCCATGACGGCGGACTTGGCGCTGGGCCAGGAGAAGAGGAAGCGGGGGTCGTAGGCGCGGCCGCACATGCCGTAGTGGCCGGCGCCGTAGGAGGCGCCCATGAGGACGGACAGGTGGGGGACGCGGGAGTTGGCGACCGCGTTGATCATCATGGCGCCGTGCTTGATGATGCCGCCCTGCTCGTACTCCCTGCCGACCATGTAGCCGGTGGTGTTGTGCAGGAAGAGCAGGGGGATGTCGCGCTGGTTGGCGAGCTGGACGAACTGGGCGGCCTTCTGGGACTCCTCGCTGAAGAGGACCCCTCGGGCGTTGGCGAGGATGCCGACGGGGTAGCCGTGCAGGGCCGCCCAGCCGGTGGTGAGGCCGGCGCCGTAGAGGGGTTTGAACTCGTCGAAGTCGGAGGAGTCGACGATCCGCGCGATGACCTCGCGCGGGTCGAAGGGGATCTTGAGGTCGCCGGGGACGATGCCGAGGAGTTCGTCCTCGTCGTACTCGGGCGGGGCGGCCGGTCCCGGGTCGCCGTACGCCTTGCGGTGGTTGAGGCGGGCGACGGTCCGGCGGGCCTGGCGGAGCGCGTCGGGTTCGTCGACGGCGAAGTGGTCGGCGAGGCCCGACACGCGCGCGTGCATCTCGGCGCCGCCCAGGGACTCGTCGTCGCTCTCCTCCCCGGTGGCCATCTTCACCAGCGGCGGGCCGCCGAGGAACACCTTCGCCCGCTCCTTGACCATGATCACGTGGTCGGACATGCCGGGGATGTACGCGCCTCCGGCGGTGGAGTTGCCGAAGACGACGGCGATCGTGGGGATGCCGGCCGCCGAGAGCCGGGTGAGGTCCCGGAAGATCGCGCCGCCGGGGATGAAGATCTCCTTCTGGGAGGGCAGGTCGGCGCCGCCGGACTCGACGAGGCTGATCACGGGCAGCCGGTTGGCGAGCGCGATGTCGTCGGCGCGCAGGGCCTTCCTCAGGCTCCAGGGGTTGCTGGCGCCGCCGCGCACGGTCGGGTCGTTGGCGGTGATCAGGCACTCCACGCCCTCGACGACCCCGATGCCGGTGACGAGCGAGGCGCCGACGGTGTACTCGCTCCCCCAGCCCGCCAGCGGGGACAGTTCCAGGAAGGGCGTGTCGGGGTCGAGGAGCAGCTCGACGCGCTCGCGGGCGAGCAGCTTGCCGCGCTTCCGGTGCCGTTCGACGTACTTGTCGCCGCCGCCCGCGAGGGCCTTGGCGTGTTCGGCGTCGAGTTCGGCGAGCTTGGCGAGCATGGCGTCGCGGCGCGCGCGGTACTCCGGGTCGGTCGTGTCCAGGGCGGATGCGAGGATCGTCACAGGAGGGCCTCCGGGATGTCGAGGTGCCGGGAGCGCAGCCATTCGCCGAGCGCCTTGGCCTGCGGGTCGAAGCGGGCCTGCGCGGCGACGCCCTCGCCGAGGATGCCCTCGACCACGAAGTTGAGGGCGCGCAGGTCGGGGAGCGTGTGCCGGGTGACGGGCAGGGTGCGGGCCTCGGGGATCAGCTCGCGGAACCGCTCGACGGTCAGCTCGTGCGCGAGCCACCGCCAGGCGTCGTCGGTGCGGACCCAGACGCCGACGTTGGCGTTTCCGCCCTTGTCGCCGCTGCGGGCGCCGGCGAGGAGGCCGAGGGGGGCTCTGGTGGTGGGTCCCGCGGGCAGCGGTTCGGGGAGCGCGGGTTCCGGTACGTCGTCGAGTACGGCGGTGTCATGGGGCGCGTCCACGGCGATCCGGCGTCCGTCATGGAGGACGGCCACATGGTCGACGTCTCCCTGGGGGACGTACACATCCTCGAAGACCCCATAAGGGGAGCCCTTGCCCGGTGGTGCCATCACATGGAATCCGGGGTAGCTGGCCAGTGCCAGCTCGACGGCGGCCCCGCTCAGCACTCGTCCGATCTTCTCCTGGTCGGGGTCCCGTACGACGAGCCGCAGCAGCGCGCTCGCGGTCTCCTCGGTGCCGGCGTCGGCCCGGTCGGTGCGGACCAGCTCCCAGCGCGCCTCGGCGGGCGGCGACTCGGCGAGCGCGTCGCCCATCTGCTCCTTCACGAGGCCGGCCTTGGCCTCGATGTCGAGCCCGGTGAGCACGAACACGACCTCGTTGCGGAAGCCGCCGAGCCGGTTGCGCCCGACCTTGAGCGTGGGCGGCGGGGCTTCCCCCCGGACGCCTTCGACGCGCACCCGGTCGGGCCCGTCCTGCCGTAACCGCACGGTGTCGAGGCGTGCGGTGACGTCCGGCCCGGCGTACCGGGCCGCGCCGGTCTCGTACAGCAGCTGCGCGGTGACGGTGCCGACGTCGACGAAGCCGCCGGTTCCGGGGTGCTTGGTGATGACACCGCTGCCGTCGGCGTGGATCTCGGCGAGCGGGAATCCGGGCCGCCGGAGGTCGCCGGGGCGGCGCTCGCCGAAGAAGGCGTAGTTCCCGCCGGTCGCCTGCGCCCCGCACTCCAGCACGTGCCCGGCGACGACCGCCCCCGCCAGCCGGTCGTGGTCCGTCGGCTTCCAGCCGAAGTGCGCGGCGGCGGGCCCCGTGACGAGGGCCGCGTCGGTGACCCGCCCGGTGACGACCACGTCGGCGCCCGCGCGCAGGCACTCGGCGATCCCGAAGCCGCCGAGGTAGGCGTGGGCGGCGAGGCTGCCGGGGTACCGCGCGGTGAGGTCGTCGCCCTCGACGTGGGCGACCCGTACGGGGAGGCCGAGCCGGCCGGCGAGGGCGCGTACGGCGTCGGCGAGTCCGGCGGGGTTGAGTCCGCCCGCGTTGGTGACGATCTTCACGCCCCGCTCGTGGGCGAGGCCGAGGCACTCCTCCATCTGCCGCAGGAAGGTGCGGGCGTACCCGGCGTCCGGATCCTTGAGCCGGTCGCGGGCGAGGATGAGCATGGTCAGTTCGGCGAGGTAGTCGCCGGTGAGGACGTCGACCTCGCCGCCGGTGAGCATCTCGCGCGGGGCGTCGAAGCGGTCGCCGTAGAAGCCGGAGAAGTTCCCGATGCGCAGGGTCACCGGGTGCCCTCCTTCGGCGGGCGTCCGGCTCCCGGCGGCCCGGCGAAGGCCTGGGCGATGTCCAGCCAGCGGTCGGCGTCGGGGCCGTCGGCGGTGAGGGCGAGGTCCGCGCGGTGGGCGCGCTGGGTGACGAGGAGGCAGAAGTCGAGCGCGGGGCCGGTGATCCGCTGGGGCGCGTCCTCGGGACCGTACGCCCACACCTCGCCCCCCGGTCCGGTGAGTTCGACCCGGAAGGGATCGGCCGGTGGGGTGAGTCCGTGCGTCGCGTAGGCGAAGTCCCGGGTCCGCACCCCGAGCCGGGCCACATGCCGGAGCCGGTCGGTGGGTGGCCGCGTCACACCGATCGCGTCCGCCACGTCCAGACCGTGGGCCCAGGTCTCCATGAGGCGGGCGGTGGCCATGGAGGCGGCGGACATGGGCGGCCCGTACCAGGGGAACCGCGCCCCGGCCGGCGCCTCCCGCAGCGCCTTCTCCAGCGCCGCGCGCCCCTCGCGCCACCGCGCGAGCAACTCGGCGGGCGCGGACCGGGCGTACTCCTCGGCGCCCTCGTCCACGAAGGCGTGCGGGGCGGCGAGGGCCTTCTCGACCAGCGCCCGGAACCCGTCCGGGTCGGTGACGGCGAGCAGCGCGGAGCGGTCGGTCCAGGCGAGGTGGGCGATCTGGTGGGCCACGGTCCAGCCCGCGGCGGGCGTCTCCCGCCCCCACTGCTCCACACCCGCCCCGGCCACCAGCCGGTCGAGGTCGTCGCTCTCGGCACGCAGATCGTCGATGACACGCGTCGGGTCGGCCATGAGGGGAGCATGGCAGGGACGAATAAAACAATCAAGCGTGCTTGCTCGCTTTTGCCGGCCGGGGCGGCAACTCACCCGCTTGCTCAAAATATTAGCCTGCGCTAATTTCTTCAGGTGTGGCCGAACCCTATGAGCTGCGCTTCTTCGAAGACGTACTGGACTGGATCAAGACACTCGCCAAGGAGGACCCGGAAAGCCACCTTCACGTGATAGCCGCTCTGGAACGGCTCCAGGAAGTGGGCCCTGCGCTTCGGCGGCCAACGCGATCGAGAAAAGCCGCTACCGGAACATGCGGGAGTTACGTCCCCGCAACGGCGGGACGGTGAGCATCCGCATGCTGTTCGTCTTCGATCCCGAGCGGCGGACCATCTTCCTGGTCGCGGGCAACAAGGCCGCCGGGCGCCAGTGGGCCGCCTGGTACCCCAGGGCGATCAAAGAGGCCGATGACAAGTTCACGGCATACCTTGAGGCGCTGGAACAGGAGAAGAGGAAAGGGCAGGACTGATGAACCTTGGTTCCATGGACGACCTGACGGCCGACATCACCCCCGAGAAGCGCGAACGCATCGATGCCATCAAGGCGGAGATGATCGATGCGGAGCGCGGACACGAGCTGGCCACGCTCCGCAAGGCTCAAGGCTTCACCCAGGTCCAGGTCGCCACGGCGATGGGCGTCACTCAGGGCCGGGTCAGTCAGATCGAGCGGGGGACCGCTCGCCTGGACACCTCGACGATGGCGGCGTACCTGCACGCGATCGGCGGCGAGCTGACCATAACGGCCACGGTGGGAAACCTTTCGGTACGGCTGTAGAGCGCGCCGGATCACAGTCCGGCGCCGTCGGCCTTCCCCCGCCCCACCTGTGTCCGCACCGCTCCCATGCTCGCCGCGATGACCAGGGCGATGGCGGCGGCCTCCATGGCGGAGAGGGCCTGGTCGAGGACGAGGAAGCCGGCGGCCGCGGCGAGGGCCGGTTCCAGGCTCATCAGGATCGCGAAGGTGGAGGCGGGCAGGCGGCGCAGGGCGAGGAGTTCGAGGGTGTACGGGAGGACGGAGGACAGCACGGCGACCGCCGCGCCCAGGCCGAGGACCGTCGGGTCGAGGAGCTTCGTACCGGACTCGACGACGCCCAGCGGCAGGAAGAGGACCGCCGCCACGGCCATGGCGAGGGCGAGACCGTCCGCCTGCGGGAAGCGGCGCCCCGTACGCGCGCTGAAGACGATGTACGCCGCCCACATGGCGCCGGCACCCAGTGCGAAGACCACACCCAGCGGGTCGAGACCGCTGAAGCCGCCGCCGCCCAGGAGGAACACGCCGGCGAGGGCCAGGGCGGCCCACACGAGGTTGACCGCCCGCCGGGAGGCCAGCACGGACAGCGCGAGCGGGCCGAGGACCTCCAGCGTGACCGCAGGGCCGAGCGGGATGCGGGCGACGGACTGGTAGAACAGCCCGTTCATCGCCGCCATGGCGACGCCGAAGGCGATCACCGTGCCCCAGTCGGCGCGCGCGTGTCCGCGCAGCCTCGGCCGGCACAGCACCATCAGCACGATCGCCGCCACCAGCAGCCGCAGCGTCACGACCCCGAGCGCGCCGGCCCGCGGCATCAGCGTCACCGCCAGCGCGCCGCCGAACTGCACGGAGACCCCGCCGGCGAGGACCAGCCCGACCGGCCCGAGGGAACCCCGTCCGCGCGGGGCGCCGGCCGGGGCGGGCGCGTGGCCGTGCTGCCCCGTCCCTGCTGTGGTGGACGGGGTGGTGGCGCTGGGGGTGGTCACGGGGCCTTCCAGGGACGTCGGAGCGGACACTTGCCTGTACCGAGTGTGCATCCTGATGAACTCCCCAGTCCAGTGGATTGAACCAAGTCAGCACCGTGAAGCACTCATATACCTGACCATGCGGTCCCCGTCCCGCCCAGGTCAACTCCGTTCATCACCTGGACCCGGCGGGTACCGTTCCTACCGGTGATCACCCGCGTCCGCTCCCACACCGTCCGAGGTCCCGTGCGCCGACTCATTGCCCGTATCTGGCGGCTCCTGCGCCCCGTGCAGAGCCGCATCATGTGGCTGCTGCACACCAAATACGTGGTGGGCGTGACCGGTGTGGTGCGTGACGACGAGGGGCGGGTGCTGCTGCTGCGGCACCGGATGTGGCCGCCGGGCCGCCAGTGGGGCCTGCCGAGCGGCTTCGCCCGCAAGGGCGAGGACTTCCGGGCGACGGTGGTGCGCGAGGTCAAGGAGGAGACGGACCTCGACGTGGAGGTGGGCCGCCTGGTCATGCTGAACAGCGGCTTCCGTACGCGTATGGAGGTGGCCTACGAGGCCCGCCTGCTCGGCGGCGAACTGCGCCTCGACCCCTTCGAGATCCTGGAGGCCCGCTGGTGCCGCCCGGACGACCTCCCTGAGGGCGTCCAGCCGGTGTGCGGACCGCTGGTACGGGGCGAGACGACGCCCTGAGCCCGACCGACGGACCCGTGCGCGCGGGCCCTTACGTCTCGGGCCGCTCCGCGGCGGAGATCTGGAGCGGCTCAATTGAGCGCGCCGAGGACACCAGGGCGGCGACTGCTCACCTATTCCTCCAGAGCATCCGCCAGCACCTCCGCCAGGTGCCGCCCCCGTACGCCCGCCAGGTGCTCCAACTGCGTCCGGCAGGAGAAGCCGTCGGCCAGGACGACCGCATCCTCCGGGGCCTCACGCACCGACGGGAGAAGTTGGTCCTCGGCGCAGGCGGCCGAGACCTCGTAGTGGCCGGCCTCGAAGCCGAAGTTGCCCGCCAGTCCGCAGCAGCCGCCGGCCAGGTCGCCGGTGAGTCCGGCCGCCTCGCGCAGCCGTCGGTCGGCGGCCTCGCCCAGCACCGCGTGCTGGTGGCAGTGGGTCTGGCCGGTGACCGGGCGGTTCAGCGCGGGCGGGGTCCAGTCCGGGGCGTGCCGCTCCAGCACCTCCGCGAAGGTCAGCACCCGTGCGGCGAGCCGGGCCGCGCGGGGGTCGTCGTGGAGGAGTTCCGGGGCGTCCGTGCGCAGGGCCGCCGCGCAGCTCGGTTCCAGGACGACCAGGGGGGCGTCCGTGGCGAGGACCGGTTCCAGGAGGTCGAGGGTGCGGCGCAGCACCGCGCGTGCGCGGTCGAGCTGACCCGTGGAGATGTACGTCAGGCCGCAGCAGACCCGGCCCCTGCGGGCCGTCAGCAGGGAGAGGGCCGAGCGGGTGCGGGCGTCACCGACCGGGCGGCTACCCGGCCGCAGGGTGGGGGGCAGCGCCACCCGCAGGCCCGCCGCCTCCAGTACGCGTACCGCCGCCCGGCCCACCGACGGTGACAGGTGCTCGGTGAACGTGTCCGGCCACAGGACCACCAGCCTCCCGTCACCGGAGGGCCCTCCCCGCCCCCGCCACCACCGCGTGAACGTCTCCCCCGCCACCCGGGGGATCTCCCGCTCGGCCGCGATCCCGCCCAGCCGTTTCGCCGCGCCCTCGAGCGGCCCCACCGAGGCGAGGGCGTTCACCACCCCCGCCGACCTCGTCCGCGCCACCCAGCCCAGCCACACCGGCAGCCACCCCATCGCATAGTGCGCGGCCGGGCGGCGACGGCCCGCGTAGTGGTGGTGCAGGAACTCCGCCTTGTACGTGGCCATGTCGACCCCGACCGGGCAGTCGGAACGGCAGCCCTTGCAGGACAGGCACAGGTCCAGGGCGTCCCGTACCTCCGTGGAGCGCCAGCCGTCGGTCACCAGCTCGCCCGCGAGCATCTCGTGCAGCAGGCGGGCGCGCCCGCGCGTGGAGTGCTCCTCCTCGCCCGTCGCGCGGAACGACGGGCACATCACCGCCGGCCCCGACACGGACGTCGTACGGCACTTGGCGACGCCCACGCAGCGCCGTACCGCCGCCGAGAAGTCACCGCCGTCGGCGGGATAGCCGAAGGCGACGTCGACCGGTTCGCGCGGGAGGACGGAGAAGCGGAGGTTCGTGTCCAGGGGCGCCGGGCGGACCAGCATGCCGGGGTTGAGCAGGTCGTCCGGGTCCCAGACGGCCTTCACGCGTTCGAAGAGGGCGACCGTCTCCGCGCCGTACATGCGCGGCAGCAGCTCGGCCCGTGCCTGCCCGTCCCCGTGCTCGCCGGAGAGGGAGCCGCCGTGGGACACGACCAGACCGGCCAACTCCTCCGAGAAGCTCCGGAAGCGGGCGACGCCCGGCCCGGTCAGCAGGTCGAAGTCGATGCGGACGTGGATGCAGCCGTCCCCGAAGTGCCCGTACGGGGTGCCGCGCAGCCCGTGGTCCGCCATGAGGGCCCGGAAGTCGCGCAGGTACGCGCCGAGCCGGGCGGGCGGCACCGCGCAGTCCTCCCAGCCGGGCCACGCCTCCGTGCCGTCCGGCATGCGGGTCGCCGTACCGCTCGCGTCCTCCCGGACGCGCCACAGCGCGCGCTGCCGTGCCGGGTCGGTGACCACCAGGGCGTCCCCGGCGTCCGCCGCGCGGACGATCGTCTCCGCACGCGCGCGTGCCTCCGCCTCCGTGTCCCCGCCGGTCTCCACGAACAGCCAGGCCCCGCCGCGCGGAAGGTCCGCCGCGGGCGGCACCAGGTCGGCCGCCATGCCCTCCACGGTCAGCGGACCGTACGGCAACAGCCCCGCCGCCGCCTCCGCGGCCCCGCTCTCGTCCGCGTACGCCAGCACGGCGAGCGCACGCGCGCGGGGTGCCCGTACGAGGCCCACGACCGCCTCCGTGAGCACGCCCAGGGTGCCCTCCGAGCCGCAGAAGGAGCGGGCGACGTCCGCGCCCCGCTCGGGCAGCAGGGCGTCCACGGCGTATCCGGAGATGCGGCGGGGGAGGTCGGGGAAAGCCGTGCGCAGGCGGGCCAGTTCGCCGTCCACCAGGTCCCGCAGTCCCGCCGGGGCGCCCGCCCACGCCCGTCCCGGTCGCAGCCGCTCCCCGCGCGGGGTGACGACGGACAGCTCGCGCACGCTGTCGGCGGTCGTGCCCCAGGCCACCGAGTGGGAGCCGCAGGAGTTGTTGCCGATCATGCCGCCGAGGGTGCAGCGGCTGTGGGTGGAGGGGTCCGGGCCGAAGCGCAGGCCGTACGGGGCGGCGGCCTCCTGGAGGCGGTCGAGGACGAGGCCGGGCTGGACGACCGCCGTGCGCGCCCGAGGGTCGAGGGACAGCAGACGGTTCATGTGGCGGGTGAAGTCGAGCACCACGCCCGTGCCGGTCGCCTGCCCCGCGATCGAGGTGCCGCCGCCGCGCGGCACCACGGGGACGCCGTACGTCCGGCACACCGACAGCGCCGCCGCCACGTCGTCGGCGTCCCGCGGGGCCACCACGCCGAGCGGCACCCGGCGGTAGTTGGAGGCGTCCATCGTGGTCAGCGCCCGCGCGGTCGCGGTGAAGTCGACCTCGCCGCGCACGGCCGCCCGCAGCCCGGCCGACAGTTCCCGGTGATCCGTCATGCCCTCAGGATGCCCCCCGCCGGGGACCGGACGGCGGGTGACGGCACACGCGTCCCGTGCACACCGGGAAGGGCACGGGGCACGCACGCGAAAGGCCCATTACCGAAAACGGAAGCGGAATCTTCCCAAGCCGATCACGAACTCCCCTATAGTGACCGCGAGTTGCGCACAGTTGTCGGACCCCGTTCGGGAAATGACCCCTCCGAATCAGGTCCGGTATCGCCATCGAGCCCGCCCGGGGGCCGCGCAGACAGGACGGCGCACGCCCGCGGACCGACCGAGGACCCGACCGAGGACCCTGATTGATGACCTCCCCCCTGCTCCCCGGTGACCGCCCCACCCCCCGCAGCCTGCTGCCCGTTCCCCTGCTCACCGCGGCGATCGCCGCGGCCGCGGTCCTCGCCGCCCTCCTCCTCGTCCCGGACGACGCGATCGGCTCCGTCATGGTGGTCGGGGCGATCGCCGCCGTGCTCCTGTGCGCGGCCGCCACGGTGGCCACGTACGCCGTCCTGTCGGCGCGGGCCGCCCGGGCACGGCTGGAGACCGTCACCCAGGACGTCGGCCGGCTGCTCCAGGAGCGCGCCCGGCTGACGGAGGAGTCCCGCCGCCAGCACGAGCGGCTGACCGGCGAACTCACCCGCGAGCGCGCCCGGTTGTCCGCCGAACTGGACCGGGAGCGCAACCACCTCGCCGAGACCCTGGCCGCCGAACGCGACCGCCTCACCGAGCAGCACGCCTCCGACACCGCCCGTCTCACCGAGCAGCACGCCGCCGACACCGCCCGTCTGACGTTGGACCACGCCGACGAGCGGGCCCGGCTCGCGGACGACCACGCCGCCGCACTGGGGCGGCTCGCCGAGGAACACGCCGAGAAGCTGCGCCTCATCACCGAGGAACACGACGCCCACACCGCCCGGTCGGCCCGCGACCACGCGGAGGAGCTCGGCCGGCTGGCCGAGGAGCGGGACCGGCTCGGGGCGGACCGGGACCGGCTCACCGCGGAGAACGCGCGGCTGACCACCCGGTTGCGCGAGGCCGACGGCGCCCGGGCCGCCGCCCTGTCCGCGACCGCCAACGCGGCCGGCCGCATGCAGGCCCTGGCCACCGGCATGCTCGCCGACCTGCGCGCGATGGAGGAGAAGCACCACGACGAGGAGGTCCTCGCCGACCTGCTCCACCTCGACCACCGCACCGCGCAGGCGGGCAGGCTCGCCGACTCCGTCGCCGTCCTCACCGGCGCCCGTTCCGGCCGCCGCTGGGCCCGGCCCATCGCCATGGAGTCGATCCTGCGCGGCGCCATGGGCCGGATCAGCGGCTACCAGCGGGTCAGGGTCCACTCCACCAGCGACACCGCGGTCGCCGGACACGCCGCCGAGGGCGTGATGCACGCGCTCGCCGAACTCCTCGACAACGCCGCGACCTTCTCGCCGCCGACCGCCGAGGTCCACGTCTACGTCGAGGAGGTGCCCGCCGGGGTCATCGTGTCCGTCGAGGACAGCGGGCTCGTCATGGGCGAGGCGCAGCTGCGTCGCGCCGAGCGCGCGGTCTCCGGCGAGTCCGCCGAACTCGGGGGCCTCACCGGCACCCGGCTCGGCCTCGCCGTGGTCGGCCGGCTGTCCCGGCGGTACGGACTCCGGGTCTCCTACCGGCCCTCCGCCCGCGGCGGCACGGGCGTCCTGATGCTCGTCCCGCAGGACATCCTCGTACCACCGGACGCGGCCCCCGCGACCCCGGCGACGACCGGCCGCACCACCGCGACGACCGGCCGCACCGCCACGTCCACAGCCCGCACCACCGCTTCGGCCGACATCCCGTCCGTCCCCACGACCCCTGCAGCGCTCATCGAGGCGCCCGGCTCCGGAACCCCGAAGCCCCCGGCGGACGAGTCGGCCCGCCCCCTCTCCCACCCCCACGGTCACCGCGCGGAAACCGCCCCCGGCCGGCCGGAACCGGAGACGAGCCACGTCACCGCGGGCGACGGCAACGGCGACGGCGGCACCGGCACCGGCACCGGCACCGGCACCACCCTGGCGGGCCGGCCGACCCTCCCCGGGAGCCCCCGCCCCGCCCTCTCCTACGCGGCCTCCCGCGCGGGCGCCGACCTCGACCCCGACCCGGTGCCGACCCACGAGTCCCCGGACCGGGGCTCCGGCACGCCTCCGCTCGTACTGCCCCGCCGCCGTCGGGGCCGCACCCTCGCCGAGGCCGAGCGCGCGCGTCCGGGCAACCGTGACACCACCCCCCGGCCCGCCCCGACCGCCGAGGAGACCAAGGCGCGCACCGCCCGCTTCAGCAGCTTCCGTCAGGCCGTCCGCCCGCCCACCCCGGACGACACGGCCGACCCGGACACCGGCACCACCACCGGCACCACCACCGACGTGACCCCCGAAGCACACCCCACCCCCGTGACCCCGGAAGGCGACCCCACCTCATGACCGGCACGACGACCGCCGACGAGAAGCTCACCTGGCTGATAGAGGGCCTGCTGGAGCGGACGCCGGGCGCACGGCACGCGCTCGTGCTCTCCCGTGACGGCCTGAAACTGTGCCGCACCCCGGAGCTCTCCACCGACCAGGCCGACCAGCTCGCCGCCATCGCCGCCGGCATCCAGTCGCTGTCGCACGGCGCCTCCGTCGAGTTCGGCGACGGCAGCGGCGGCGTGCGCTCGGCGATGACCGAGTTCTACGGCGGTGTGCTGTTCATCGTGGAGGCCGGCGAGGGCGCGCACCTCGCCGTGATCACCGATGAGGACGCGGACGCCGGACTCGTCGGGCACAACATGAGCGAGCTCGTGGAGCAGCTCGGCGAGCACCTGACCGCGCAGCCGCGCACCTCATGAGCAGGCCCGGCAGGGACGACTCCCCCGACCGGCTCTACACCCTCACCGGGGGGCGCAGCCGGTCCGGTCCCGACAACCCCTTCGACCTGGTGACCCTGGTCGTCGCCGAGTGCGATCCGGTGCCCGGCATGCAGTCCGAGCACGCGGCGATCCTGCGGATGACCGAACGCCCCACGGCGGTCGTGGAGATCGCGGCCGAGCTGAAGCTGCCCGTGAGCATCACCCGGATCCTGCTCTCCGACCTGCAGGCGGCGGGCCGGGTCAGCGCCCGTCACCCCCGCAAGGCCGCCGTACCCGACCCCGACATCCTGGAGCAGGTGCTCGTTGGACTCCGCAACCTCTGAGACGCGTACGCCGCTCGACGCGTCGGCCGACAACGGCCTGAAGATCGTGGTCGTGGGCGGCTTCGGCGCCGGCAAGACGACGATGGTCCGCTCGGTCAGCGAGATCCGTCCCCTCAACACCGAGGAGACGATGACCCGGGCCGGGGAGGCCGTCGACGACACCAGCGGGGTGAGCGGCAAGACCGCGACCACCGTCGCCTTCGACTTCGGCCGCATCACCCTCGACACCCGCAACGTGCTGTACCTGTTCGGGGCGCCCGGGCAGGAACGCTTCTGGTTCCTGTGGGACCGGCTGTTCTCCGGCACGCTCGGCGCGGTCGTGCTGGTCGACACCCGGCGCATCGACGACTCCTGGTACGCCATCGACCGGCTGGAGAAGCACGGCACGCCGTTCATCGTGGCCTGCAACGACTTCGGCGGGCCCACCTTCACCCCGCGGCAGATCCGCGAGGCCCTCGACCTCGACCCGCACGTGCCGCTGGTCAACTGCGACGCGCGGTCGCGGGAGTCCAGCAAGATCGTGCTGATCACGCTGGTGGAGCACATCCAGGCCCTGTACGCCGCCCCGGTCCGAACCCCCCGTCAGGAGCTGGTGTGAGTCCCGCCTCCGTCCCCGACGCCGTCCGCTTCCAAGGGTCCCTGCTTCAGGACGACCCGGCTCGCGTGTACCGGGAGATGCGACGCGAACACGGCAGTGTCGTCCCGGTGGTGCTGGACGGGGACGCCCCGGCGTGGCTGGTGCTCGGCTACCGCGAGCTGCACCAGATCACCGGCGACCCGGTGCTGTTCAGCCGCGACTCCGAGCTGTGGAACCAGTGGGAGAACATCCCCGACGACTGGCCGCTGCTGCCGATGATCGGCCGCAGGCAGCCGTCGATCCTGTACACCGTCGGCGAGCGGCACCGCGAGCGGGCCGGGATGCTGGGGAACGCGCTGGAGGCGGTCGACCCGTTCGAACTGCGCCGCTACGCCGAGAAGTTCGCCGACGAGCTCATCGACGACATCTGCCCCGAGGGCACCGCCGACCTGATCGGCGAGTTCGCGATGCTGCTGCCGGTGCGGGTGCTGGCCCGGCTCTTCGGCTTCTCCGACGAGGAGGGCCCGGGCCTGGTCACCGCCCTCAACGACATGATCGACGGACGGGAGCGGGCGCTGGCGGGCCAGACCCACCTGTTCACGTCGATGACGCGGCTGGTGGCCGCCCGCAAGAGCGCGCCCGCCGAGGACGTCGCGTCCCGGATGCTCGCCGACTCCTCGGGCTTCACCGAGGAGGAGATCGTCCAGGACCTGATGGTGATGCTGGCGGCCGGGCACCAGCCGACCGCCGACTGGATCGGCAACTCGTTGCACCTGATGCTCACCGACGCCCGGTTCGCCGCCTCCCTCTTCGGGGGCCGCAACAGCGTCGCCGAGGCGATGAACGAGGTGCTGTGGGAGGACACGCCGACCCAGAACGTGGCCGCCCGCTGGGCGTCCCGCGACACCCAGCTCGGCGGTCGCCGCGTCCGCGCCGGCGACATGCTGCTGCTCGGCCTGCAGGGCGCCAACTCCGACCCGCAGGTGCGTACCGACGGCTCGGCGCTGACCGGCGGCAACAGCGCGCACTTCTCCTTCGGTCACGGGGAGCACCGCTGCCCGTTCCCGGCGCAGGAGATCGCCGAGGTGATCGCCCGGACCGGCATCGAGGTCGTCCTGGACCGGCTGCCGGACATCGACCTCGCGGTGCCGGCCGCGCACCTGGCCCGCCGCCCGTCGCCGTGGCTGCGCGGGCTGTCCGAACTCCCGGTCACGTTCACACCCACTCCCGCCCTTGGAGGCTCGCCCGCATGACGGCTGGTACGGACATCACGACGACCGACACCGAACAGACCCGCATCCCCCTCGACCCCTTCGTCTCCGACCTGGACGGGGAGAGCGCCGCGCTGCGGGCCGCCGGGCCGCTGGCCGCCGTGACGCTGCCGGGCGGCGTACCGGTGTGGGCGGTCACGCACCACGCCGAGGCGAAGAAACTGCTCACCGACCCGCGCGTGGTGAAGGACATCAACGTCTGGACCGCCTGGAAGCGCGGCGAGATCGCCCCGGACTGGCCGCTGATCGGGCTGGCCAACCCGCCCCGCTCCATGCTCACCGTGGACGGCGCCGACCACCGCCGGCTGCGCACCCTGGTCGCGCAGGCGCTCACGCCGCGCCGGGTGGAGCGGATGCGGGAGCGGATCACGGAGCTGACCGAGGGCCTGCTGGACCAGGTGGCCGACCGGCCCGGCGACACGGTCGACCTGAAGGCGGTGTTCGCCTACCCGCTGCCGATGTACGTCATCGCCGACCTGATGGGGCTGGCGGAGGAGCGGCTGCCGCGCCTGAAGGAGCTCTTCGAGAAGTTCTTCTCCACGCAGACCCCGCCCGAAGAGGTCATCGCGACGCTGACCGAGCTGGCCGGGATCATGGCCGAGACGGTCGCGCACAAGCGCGAGAACCCGGGCGACGACCTGACCTCCGCGCTCATCCAGGCGTCGGAGGACGGCGACAGCCTCACCGACGAGGAGATCGTCGCCACGCTCCAGCTGATGGTGGCGGCCGGCCACGAGACGACGATCTCCCTCATCGTCAACGCGGTGGTCAACCTGTCCCTCCACCCCAAGCAGCGGGAACTGGTGCTGTCCGGCAAGGCGGACTGGTCGGCGGTGGTCGAGGAGACGCTGCGGTACGCCACGCCGACGTCCCACGTGCTGATCCGGTTCGCGACCGAGGACGTACCGGTGGGCGACAAGGTCCTGCCGGCCGGTGACGCGCTGATCGTGTCGTACGCCGCGATCGGCCGCGACGAGCGGGCGCACGGCCCGACGGCCGGTGACTTCGACATCACCCGGGAGAGCGCCAGCCGGCACATCTCCTTCGGGCACGGCCCGCACGTGTGCCCCGGCGCGGCGCTGTCCCGCCTGGAGGCGGGCGTGGCCCTCCCGGCCCTGTACGCCCGCTTCCCCGGGCTGGACCTGGCGGTCCCGGCGGGCGAGCTGCGCAACAAGCCGGTGGTCACCCAGAACGACCTGTACGAGCTTCCGGTGAAGCTCGGCGGGTGAACGACGCGGGTGGTGGGCGGGCCTCCCCCCCGGCCCGTCCGCCACCCGTCCCCTTCCGCCTCACCCTCCGTCCCCCTTCTTCCGTCTCGCCCTCCGTCCCCTTCCGTCCCGGCACCCGTCTCACGTCCGTCCCACCGCTCGTCTCAGCGGACGGACGATGTTTCGCCCGGGTTTCCCGCAGCCGCTAGGCTCCGGTCGTGGCTGAGATCCGGATTCCTGCTGACATCAAGCCCGCCGACGGTCGTTTCGGTGCGGGTCCCTCCAAGGTGCGGACGGAAGCGCTGGACGCGCTGGCCGCGACCGGCACGTCCCTCATGGGCACCTCCCACCGCCAGGCCCCGGTGAAGAACCTGGTCGGCAAGGTGCGCGAGGGCATCTCCGAGCTGTTCCGGCTCCCCGACGGCTACGAGGTGGTCCTCGGCAACGGCGGCTCCACCGCGTTCTGGGACGTCGCGACCCACGGCCTGATCGAGAACAAGTCGCAGCACCTCACCTTCGGCGAGTTCAGCTCCAAGTTCGCCAAGGCCGCGAAGCTCGCCCCGTGGCTCGCCGAGCCCACCGTCGTCTCCTCCGACCCGGGCACGCACCCGGAGGCCGCCGCCGAGGCGGGCGTGGACGTCTACGCCTTCACCCACAACGAGACCTCCACCGGCGTCGCCATGCCGATCCGGCGGGTCGCCGGCGCCGACGAGGGCGCCCTCGTCCTGGTGGACGCCACCTCCGGCGCGGGCGGCCTCCCGGTCGACATCGCCGAGACGGACGTCTACTACTTCGCCCCGCAGAAGTCCTTCGCCTCCGACGGCGGCCTGTGGATCGGCGTGTTCTCCCCGGCCGCGATCGAGCGCGCCGAGCGGATCCACGCCTCCGGCCGCCACGTCCCGGAGTTCTTCTCCCTGCCCACGGCGATCGACAACTCCCGCAAGAACCAGACGTACAACACCCCGGCGCTGGCCACCCTGTTCCTGCTGAACGAGCAGCTCGAGTGGATCAACGGCCAGGGCGGACTCGACTGGTCCACGGCCCGTACGAAGGACTCCTCGACCCGCCTGTACACCTGGGCGGACAGCGCGAAGTTCGCGGCCCCGTTCGTCACCGACCCGGCCAAGCGCTCCCAGGTCATCGGCACGATCGACTTCACGGACGAGGTCGACGCCGCCGCCGTCGCCAAGGTCCTGCGTGCCAATGGCGTCGTCGACACCGAGCCCTACCGCAAGCTCGGCCGCAACCAGCTCCGGGTCGCGATGTTCCCGGCGATCGACCCGGCGGACGTCGAGGCGCTCACGAAGTGCGTGGACTACGTGATCGAGCAGCTGTAGAGGGCCGTACGCGAGTGAGGGGCGCCCGGTGAACGACCCACCGGGCGCCCCTCGCGCATCCGTACGCGCTACTCCCCGGCGAACAGCTCCTCGGCGCTCGCCACGGTCAACGAGCGGTCGAGCCGACCCTCCAGGACGCCCAGGTCCGCACAGGCCATCACCCGCTCTCGAACAGCGTCCGAGACCTCGACACCCCGCGCCCCAAGAACCCGAAGCACAGCGTTGGCCTCACCCCTCGCCTCACCGTCGGCGTGCACCTTGTGCCACGCCTCCTCCATCACGGTGCCGCTGCCAGGGAAGACCGGGGTGTACGCCTCCATCAGCTTCCTCCCGTACTCAGCAGAAGTCGCGCGAACAGGTCCGGCGCCTTGTGGAAGACCTGATGCAGGCGGCCATGCTCAGCGGGCGCTACCCCGTCCTGGCCGGCCTCTCCGAGGACACCTTCGGCTCCGGCTTCGACCACTTCGAGTTCGGGTTGCAGCGCATCCTGGACGGTCTCGAGGTGTTCGTCGCCGGGCGGAACGCGGAGCGGCAGGACGGCTGATCAACGGCGGATCAACGGCTGATCAGCGGTTGCGGCGTCGCAGCACCCTGAAGAGGAGCACGCAGAGGACGGCCGCCGCGGCGGCGGCACCGATCTTGATCTCGCCCCCGGTGCCGTCGGCGGCGCCGGCGCCGGTCCCGCTCCCCTCCCCCTCGGCACCCGCCCCCGGCTCTCCACCGCCTCCGGGCGCGTCCACGGCCTCGACGGGGCTCTCGGCCCCCTCCATCCCGAGCAGCAGCTTCCTGCCGTCGGTGGTGTAGGTGGCGGACTCGCCCTGCCCCAGGGGCACGCTGATCCGCCCCCCGCGCCGGATCTCGCCGCCGTTCCAGTCGTACCAGATGCCTCCGAGGTAGCCGCGCACGGCGAGCCGCTCGCCGTCCGGGGAGAACGCGGCGTCGGTGGCCCACAGGTCGACGGGGACGGTGGGCTCGAAGACGTTCGTCCCGGAGGCGGAGAGCTTCTCCGGGCCCTCGTACAGGTGGCCGCCGTCCTCGTTCTTGTCGATGATGTAGACCCGTCCGGTCTTCGGGTGGACGACCATCGACTCCGCGTCGCGGGCGCCGTCCGCGTACTTCACGACGTACTGCGTCGCCCGGACCGTCCGGTCCTTCAGCTCCGTCGGCTCGGGCAGTTCGTAGATCCACACGTGGGGCCAGGTGCCGCCGAGGTTGTCCCCGATGTCACCGACGTAGATCTTGTCGCCGGGGCCCATGGAGACGGCCTCGACGTCGCGGAGCGTGCCGACGCCGGAGAGCGCGATACGTGCGACCGTCTCGCCGGTGCCGCCGTCGACGGCGTACAGGTAGGGCCCGTCGTCCTGGTCGTTGTGTGTCCAGTAGACGCCGGGGTGGAGGCGGGAGGCGGCGAGTCCGCTGGACTCGGTGATGCGCGGGTCCTTGAGGGTGAAGCCCTCGTCGCCGTCGACTGCGGAGGCGGCGGGCACGGTGAGCGCACCCGTGAGGAGGGTCGCGGCGAGCAGGGCGAAGGATCGGCGCATGTGCCAAGAGTGCCATCGGTCAACGCACTTCAGGGCGGGTGTCCGGACTCACATCGCGACGGATCGCGGTGACCGGACCGATCGTCCATGATGATCGGGTGCTCAGGTTCATGCCCGTAGGTGACTCGATGACGATCGGGAGCGCGGGCGAACACACCTGGCGCTACCGGCTGTGGCGGCACCTGTGCACGGCGTACGACGGCCCCTTCACGCTGGTCGGCCCGCGCGAGACGCTGCACGACCCGTCGACGGACGCCCCCACCTCGTCCGCGTACGCCGACCCCGGCTTCCCGCGTGCCCACCTGGCCGGCTGGGGCGAGGGCTGGCAGCACATGGCCCCGCTGATCGGCGGGGCCGTGCGCTCCTGTCGCGCGGACGTGCTGCTGGTGTCACTGGGCCTGATCGACCTGGGCTTCTACACCAACGCCGAGCAGACGGCGGAGAACGTCCGCGCCTTCGTCGCCGGGGCGAGGGCCGCGAACCCGCGCGTCCGCGCGGCCGTCATGCCGGTGATCCGCAACGTCCGGGTGGAGTCCGACCCGGCCTTCGCCGGACAGGTCGCCCACTTCAACGAACTCCTCGCGAAGACCGTCGCCGACCTGGACGAGCCGGACTCCTCCCTGCTGCTGGTCCCGCCTCCGGCGTCGTACGACTTCCACACGGACACCTACGACGGCACGCACCCCAATGAGACCGGCGAGCACAGGATCGCGGGGGCGTTCGCGGAGGCGATGTGGCGGGGGTGGGGTCTGGGCGGGCCGTACGGGGCGGCGTAGCGGCCGGGGAGTGCTGGCATATGCGCTCTGCCCCGTGTCCTGTTTACCGTGCGTATCGTTGTACCGCGCGGCTGTACTCGTCGGTGGGACAGCCGGGGAGGAGCGCGACGATGACCGTCCTCGACGACAGGATCGCGATGGCGAAGAGCGACAACACGCGTTGGCTCGACGAGATGTTCGAGCGACTCGAGAAGATGCCCGTCCCCGAGGGATACAAGGTCGAGATCGTCAGGGGGGGCATCTACATGTCGCCACAACGGAACGCACACTGGCAGATCATTTTCCTGATCATCAAAGTGCTCATGGAGCGCTTCGGCGCGGACGTGAAACTGGTGTCGGACGTCCGCATCGACTTTCCCGGCCATCGGAATGGTCTTGCCCCGGACCTGGCGAAACTTCGCGACGACGCCGAAACCGACGCGGAGGGGCGCTGGCACCCCGAGGATGTCGAGTTCATCGCGGAGGTCATCTCCAAGGACACCGGCCAGAAGGACTACGGCCCCAAGAGGACCTCATACGCGCTTGCCGAAGTGCCCGTCTACCTGATCATCGATCCCTACCTGGGCAAGTGCCGTCTGTTCACCCAGCCCAAGGACGGTGACTATCTCAGCGACACATCCGTCACCTTCGGCGGGGAAGTAGACATGACCACTACGCCTCTTGGGCTCACACTCAAGACGGACGGCTTCCCCCGCGACTGAGCCCTCTTGCATAGAGCGCACTCCAGGCCGTTGGCTTGATGACCATGAAGTACACACAGCTCGGACGCACGGGACTCAAGGTCAGCCGACTCGTCCTCGGGACGATGAACTTCGGTCCGCAGACCGACGAGGCCGACAGCCACGCCATCATGGACGCCGCGCTGGACGCGGGACTGAACTTCTTCGACACGGCCAACGTCTACGGCTGGGGCGAGAACAAGGGCCGGACCGAGAGCATCATCGGGAACTGGTTCGCGAAGGGCGGCGAGCGCCGCGACAAGGTGGTCCTCGCGACCAAGGTGTACGGCAACATGGGCGCCGACGGCGAGGCGTGGCCCAACCACGACAAGCTGTCCGCGGTGAACATCCGCCGGGCCGTCGACGCCAGCCTGAAGCGGCTCCAGACGGACTACATCGACGTCTACCAGTTCCACCACGTCGACCGGGACACCCCGTTCGAGGAGATCTGGCAGGCGATCGACGTCCTCGTCCAGCAGGGCAAGATCCTCTACGTCGGGTCCTCGAACTTCCCCGGCTACAAGATCGCCCAGGCCAACGAGATCGCCGCCCGGCGCGGCGGCACCATCGGCCTGGTCAGCGAGCAGTGCCTCTACAACCTCGCCGAGCGCCGCGCCGAGATGGAGGTCATCCCGGCCGCGCAGGAGTACGGGCTCGGGGTCATCCCGTGGTCGCCGCTGCACGGCGGTCTGCTGGGCGGTGTGCTCAAGAAGGAGGTCCAGGGCGGCCGACGCGCCTCCGGGCGGGCCGCCGACACGCTGGCCGACCCGTCGTCCCGCGCGCAGATCCAGGCGTACGAGGACCTGCTCGACAAGCACGGCGTCGAGCCCGGCGAGGCCGCACTGGCCTGGCTGCTCACCCGGCCCGGCGTGACCGGCCCGATCGTCGGCCCGCGCACGGCCGAGCAACTCGCCTCCGCGCTGCGCGCGGTCGAGCTGGAGCTGAGCGAGGAGCTGCTGACCTCGCTGGACGAGATCTTCCCGGGCCCGGGTCCGTCACCGGAGGCCTTCGCCTGGTAGGGCGCGTACGGGGCGGGCGGCGGCGCTAATTGCCCAGCGCCGCCGCCACTGCCACCACGACGAACATCAGCACGAGCACACTGGCCATGATCCGGTTACGAGTCTTCGGGTCCACGCCGTCGAGCCTAACGGGCCGCGCCCAGTGCCCACCGGGTGACCGCCTCGTAGCGGGGCTGCTCGCCCGGCACTCCGGACGTCGGCAGGTCGCTGCGCACCAGCACCAGCTCGTCCACGGTCCAGGTGCGGCTGCGGAACGCGTGCAGGGCCGCCACGTACGGCCGTACGTCGACGGTGCCCCGGCCGCGGGCCACCGTCAGGTGGGCCTTATAGCGCCGGTGCTCGTCCATGGCCACGCCCGCCTTCCGCGCCGCCGCCCCGGCCCGCTCGGCCAGCAGCCGCATGGCGCGCAGGTCCCCCTCCGCACCGACCCACAGCACCCTGCCGTGCCCGAACTGTCCGCCGCCGCACAGGGCCAGCTCGAAGGAGTCCGTCCGGGCCGCGGCCCGCTCCAGCCGCGCGGTCAGCTCCGGCACGAGCTCGTCGTCGACCTCGCCGTAGAACGCGAGCGTGAAGTGCCAATCAGCGGCTCCGCCTCGGGGCCGGTCAGCGGCTCCGCCGCAGGACCACCCGGCCCGCCCGGTCCACCGCATCCCGTCCGCCCCGGGCAGCCTCCGCAACTCCGCGACCTCGGCGGCGAGCTCCTGGAGCACGTCCTCGGGCGGCAGTACGGCGGCGAAGAGTCTCATGGGGCCAGTCTGCCGTCAGACCGCCGGCGTCAGCGTCTCCCGACGCTCCCGTGGCAGGAACCGCACCTGCGGGTGCCCCCGGTGCCAGCCCACCGACAGGCGCAGGCCGCCGACCCTGGCCAGGATCAGGCCGATGACGGCCGCCGCGGCGACCGCGACCGCGCCGCCGGCCGCGAAGCCGACGCGGGCGCCGTAGGTGTCGGTGATCCAGCCGACGATCGGGGCGCCGACCGGGGAGCCGCCGAGGAAGACCATCATGTACAGGGCCATGACGCGGCCGCGCATCGCCGGGTCGGTGGCCATCTGGAGGCTGGTGTTGGTGGTGACGTTGACGGTCATCGAGAACAGGCCCAGCGGGACCATGATCAGGGCGAACATCCACAGCTCCGGCGACGCGGCGGCGAGGATCTCCAGCGTGCCGAAGGCCAGCGCGGCCAGGATCAGCAGCCGCAGCCGTGCCGTGCCGCGCCGGGCGGCGAGCAGGGCGCCGGAGACGGAGCCGACCGCCATCAGCGTGTTGAACATGCTGTAGGTGCCCGCGCCCCCGTGGAAGACGTCGTCGGCGAAGGCCGAGAGGTAGACGGGGAAGTTGAAGGCGAAGGTGCCGATGAAGCCGACCAGGACGATCGGCCAGATCAGCTCGGGCCGCCCGGTGACGTAGCGCAGGCCCTCCCGCAGCTGCCCCTTGCCGCGCGGGGCGCGCTCGACGGCGTGCAGTTCCCGGGCGCGCATCAGCATCAGGCCGGCGAGCGGCGCGACGAAGGACAGGCCGTTGAGGAGGAACGCCCAGCCGGTGCCGACGCCGGTGATCAGCAGGCCCGCGACGGCGGGGCCGACCAGGCGGGCGGACTGGAAGTTCGCGGAGTTCAGGCTGACCGCGTTCTGCAGCTGGCCGGGGCCGACGAGCTCGGAGACGAAGGACTGGCGGGCCGGGTTGTCGACGACGGTCGCGAGACCGAGGGCGAAGGCGGCGACGTAGATGTGCCAGACCTCGACCCGGTCCGTCAGGGTGAGGGCGGCGAGGGCGAGGGAGGTGAGGGCCATCGCGGTCTGCGTGACGAGCAGCGTGGGGCGCTTGCGCAGGCGGTCGACGAGGACGCCGCCGTACAGGCCGAACAGCAGCATCGGCAGGAACTGCAGGGCCGTGGTGATGCCGACGGCGGCCGAGGAGCCGGTGAGGCCGAGGACCAGCCAGTCCTGGGCGATGCGCTGCATCCAGGTGCCGATGTTGGAGACGACCTGACCGATGAAGAACAGGCGGTAGTTCCTGACCTTCAGCGAGGAGAACATCGAGGTCTTGCGGGTGGGGGTGGAGGTGGGGTCGGGGGCGGCCGGGGTGTCGTGGGGGTCAGGTGCGGGGGCGGAAGCTGCTCCGGGTCCCGTACTCAAAAGGGTTCGCCTCCTGGCTGTCGGTGTGCCGTGTGTTCAGACGTGCGCCAGCTTCTCCAGCACGGGGGCGGCGGCGCGCAGTTTCGCCCACTCGTCGTCGTCGAGTTCCTCGGCCAGCGAGGCCAGGAACGCGTTCCGCTTGCGGCGGCTCTCCTCGAGCATCGCCTCGGCCCGCCCGGTCTGTGTGACGACCTTCTGGCGGCGGTCGTCGGGGTGCGGCTCGAGGCGGACCAGTCCCTTGCTCTCCAGCAGGGCCACGATGCGGGTCATCGACGGTGGCTGGACGTGCTCCTTGCGGGCGAGCTCGCCCGGGGTGGCCCGGCCGCAGCGGGCCAGGGTGCCCAGCACCGACATCTCGGTGGGGCTGAGGGACTCGTCGACGCGCTGGTGCTTGAGCCGACGGGACAGCCGCATCACGGCGGATCGGAGGGCGTTCACGGCGGCTGCGTCGTCGCCATGGCTGAGGTCCGGCATGTTCTTTAGCGTAACTCATTACTCTCGCTAAGGACCACCCGGGAAGCGCGTACGCGCCCGTGACCCCCGCCACTGTCACGCTCTCTCACCCGTACGAGTGATTCATCCGCGAATCGTGGCGCGCCACACCATGGTGTGCAGCAACCCTCATGCGCATGGGGACCGACGTGTTCAGCCTGCGCATCGACCACGACCTGCTCGAACGACTCCGCGCTCATGCCGCCAGACGCGGCATGAGCGTCCAGGACTATGTCGTCCGGACGCTCATGCGCGATGACTTCGACCAGCGGTTCCAGACCGCCGTCGAGGAGACGGAGAAGTTCTACGGGGTCACGTGAGGCCCGTGGTACGGGGCCGGGTGAGGCCCGTGGGACCCGTGTGCGGGATCAGGTGAGGCCCAGGGCCGGCATCAGGTAGTAGAAGGCGAACACCGCCGCCACCACGTACATCGCCGGCGGGACCTCCCGGCCGCGGCCGGCCGCCAGCCGCAGCACCGCGAAGGTGATGAAGCCCATGCCGATGCCGTTGGTGATCGAGTAGGTGAACGGCATCATCACCATCGTCACGAAGGCCGGGACGGCGATCGTGTGGTCCGCCCAGTCGATCTCCTTGACCGAACCGGCCAGGATCAGGAAGCCCACCGCGAGCAGCGCCGGGGTGGCCGCCTGGGACGGGACCATCGTGGCGACGGGCGTGAGGAACAGCGCCACCGCGAACAGTCCGCCGGTGACGACGTTGGCGAAGCCGGTCCTCGCCCCCTCGCCGACCCCGGCCGTGGACTCCACGAACGCGGTGGTGGCCGAGGAGGAGCTGGCACCGCCGGCGGCGACCGCGACACCGTCGATGAACAGGACCTTGTTGATGCCGGGCATCTGGCCCTGCGCGTCGGTCAGCCTGGCCTCGTCCGAGACGCCCATGATCGTGCCCATCGCGTCGAAGAAGCACGACAGCAGCACGGTGAAGACGAACAGGACGCCGGTCAGCACGCCCACCTTGCCGAAGCCGCCGAACAGGCTGACCTCGCCGACCAGGCCGAAGTCGGGCGTGGCGACCGGGTTGCCGGGCCAGGTCGGCGTCGTCAGGCCCCAGGACGGGACGTCGGCGACGGCGTTGATGATCACCGCGAGGACCGTCATCGCGACGATCGAGATGAGGATCGCGCCCGGCACCCGGCGCACGATCAGCGCCAGCGTCAGCAGCGCGCCGAGGACGAAGACGAGCACCGGCCAGCCGGTGAGGTGACCGCCGGTGCCGAGCTGGAGCGGGACGGTGGTCTGGGCGGCGTCCGGCATACGGGTGACGAACCCGGAGTCGACCAGACCGATCAGCATGATGAACAAGCCGATGCCGATGGCGATGGCCTTGCGCAGACCGTGCGGGACGGCGTTCATCACGCGCTCGCGCAGACCGGTGGCGACCAGCAGCATCACGACGAAACCGGCCAGCACCACCATGCCCATGGCGTCCGGCCACGACATGCGCGGCGCGAGCTGGAGCGCGACGACCGAGTTCACGCCGAGACCGGCGGCCAGCGCGATCGGGACGTTGCCGATGACGCCCATGAGCAGCGTGGTGAACGCCGCGGTCAGGGCGGTCGCGGTGACCAGCTGGCCGTTGTCGAGCTGGTTGCCGTACATGTCCTTCGCGCTGCCCAGGATGATCGGGTTCAGCACGATGATGTACGCCATGGCGAAGAAGGTGGCGAAACCTCCCCGGATCTCACGGGGCAGGGTGCTGCCGCGCTCGGAGATCCGGAAGTAGCGGTCGAGGGCGCCGGACGCGGCACCCGGCCCCGGCTGCTCGGGGGTGGGGGCCTTGGTGGTGGCCGACGGGGACATGCGGGGACCTCATCACCGGTGGGCGCCCCCCGAAGCCCTTTGGTGTTTTCTACGAATGAAAGCGGTCAGAGACAAACGGATTCAGTATGAACATATAACGTCGTCCACGCTATCTCCGCGCGTAGAACCGTGGGGGCCCGTGCGGTCCCCGTCACGCGCCGGGCCTCGTAAGCTTGTCCGCATGGCGAAGTGGACCCCCAAGCACGAGGCGCCGGAGCCCCTGGAGGGCCCCGTGGTCGCCACCATCATCGGCGGCACGATCGTCTGGTTCGCCCTGTTCCTGGTCCAGTTGCCGTTCTACGGCTGGTTCGACGACCACGGCCACACCTGGTGGCTGTGGACCTGCCTGGCCGGCGGCGGGCTCGGCTTCATCGGCATCTGGTACGTCCGCAGGCGCGAGGCCGCGATCCAGCGGGCGCGGGCGGCCGGGGCACCGGAGCCGGACCGCTCCCCCACCCCGCCGGCCGCCTGAGCCCGGCGGCCTCCGCGCCGCCGCCGTACCTGCCCGGCCCGACCGGCTCCCGCACCACCGCCGTACGACTGAGCCCGGCCGACCGAACCAGGCCGGCCTCCCCGCCACCGCCGTACGACCACGGCACTACGGCCGTCCTCCCCAGGTCGGATCTTCCGCCGATCGGGTGGGTGACCCCCCGGATCCGCACGTACCGTCGAATGCATGACGCATCTCGAGGCGGGCGACCGGGTCGACGGCGTGCGACCCGCCGAGGTCACCTCACCGGTGACCGGTCTGACGGCCGCGGAAGTGGCCGACCGGGTGGCGCGCGGGCAGGTCAACGACGTACCGGTGCGCAGCAGCCGGTCCCTGGCCGAGATCGTCCGCGCGAACGTCCTCACCCGGTTCAACGCGATCATCGGCGTGCTCTGGCTGATCATGCTGGTGGTCGCGCCCATCCAGGACAGCCTGTTCGGCTTCGTGATCCTCGCCAACACCGGCATCGGCATCGTCCAGGAGTGGCGGGCGAAGAAGACCCTCGACTCCCTCGCGGTGATCGGCGAGGTACGGCCCACGGTGCGCCGGGACGGGACGGCCGCGGAGGTCGGCACCTCCGAGATCGTGCTGGACGACCTGATCGAGATCGGGCCGGGGGACAAGGTCGTCGTCGACGGGGTGTGCGCCGAGGCGGACGGCCTGGAGATCGACGAGTCGCTGCTCACCGGCGAGGCCGACCCCGTGGTGAAGCGGCCCGGGGACCAGGTCATGTCCGGCAGCTTCGTCGTCGCGGGCGGCGGCGCCTTCCAGGCGACCCGGGTGGGGCGCGAGGCGTACGCGGCGCAGCTCGCCGAGGAGGCGTCCCGGTTCACGCTGGTCCACTCCGAGCTGCGTTCGGGCATCTCCACGATCCTCAAGTACGTGACGTGGATGATGGTGCCGACCGCGATCGGTCTGATCGTCAGCCAGCTGGTGGTCAAGGACAACGAGCTGAAGGACTCGGTCGCCCGCACGGTCGGCGGGATCGTGCCGATGGTCCCCGAGGGGCTGGTCCTGCTCACCTCGGTCGCCTTCGCGATCGGGGTGATCCGGCTGGGGCGCAAGCAGTGCCTGGTGCAGGAGCTGCCGGCGATCGAGGGGCTGGCCCGCGTCGACACGGTCTGCCTGGACAAGACCGGCACGCTCACCGAGGGCGGCATGGACGTCACCGAGCTGCGGGTGCTGGGGGACGGTGACGAGGCGTACCTCCGCGAGGTGCTGGGGGAACTCGGCTCGGCGGACCCCCGCCCGAACGCCTCCCTGAAGGCGATCATCGACGCGTACCCGGACACCACCGGGTGGCGCCTCACCGACACGCTGCCCTTCTCCTCCGCCCGCAAGTACAGCGGCGCGACGTTCGACGAGGGCTCCGGCACGTCCGTCACCTGGCTGCTGGGGGCGCCCGACGTGCTGCTGGACCCCGGCGACCCGGCGCTGGCCGAGACCGGGCGGATGAACGAGCAGGGACTGCGCGTGCTGCTGCTCGCCCGCGCCCGTGACGGCGTGGACGTCGACGACCCCGCCGCCGCCGAGGGCGTACGGCCGGCCGCGCTGGTGGTGCTGGAGCAGCGGCTGCGCCCCGACGCGGCCGACACCCTGCGCTACTTCGCCGAGCAGGACGTCCGGGCCAAGGTCATCTCCGGGGACAACGCGGTGTCGGTCGGGGCGGTCGCGTCCAAGCTGGGCCTGTCGGGGACGGCGGTGGACGCGCGCCGGCTGCCCGCCGACCCGGACGGGATGGCGAAGGCGCTGGACGACGGCACGGTGTTCGGGCGGGTCACCCCGCAGCAGAAGCGGAACATGGTGGGCGCGCTCCAGTCGAACGGCCACACGGTCGCGATGACCGGCGACGGCGTGAACGACGTGCTCGCGCTGAAGGACGCCGACATCGGCGTGGCGATGGGCTCCGGGTCGGAGGCCACGCGGGCGGTCGCCCAGATCGTGCTGCTGAACAACAGCTTCGCCACGCTGCCGTCGGTGGTGGCGGAGGGGCGGCGGGTGATCGGCAACATCACCCGGGTCGCGACGCTGTTCCTGGTGAAGACGGTGTACTCGGTGCTGCTGGCGGTGCTGGTGGTGGTCTCGCAGGTGGAGTACCCGTTCCTGCCGCGCCACCTGACCCTGCTGTCGACGCTGACCATCGGCGTCCCGGCGTTCTTCCTCGCCCTCGCCCCCAACAGGGAACGGGCGCGGCCGAACTTCGTGCGGCGGGTCATGCGGTACGCGATCCCGGGCGGGGTGCTGGCCGCGGTGGCGACGTTCGCGTCGTACCTGGTCGCCCGGGAGCACTACACCGGTGCGGGCGCGCTGGAGGCGGAGACGAGCGCGGCGACGCTGACGCTGTTCCTGATCTCGCTCTGGGTGCTGGCGATCATCGCCCGGCCGTACACCTGGTGGCGGATCGGGCTGGTCGCGGCGATGGGGGCCGGGTTCCTGCTGGTGCTGGTGGTGCCGTGGCTGCAGGAGTTCTTCGCGCTGAGGCTGGTCGGCATGACCATGCCCTGGACGGCGACCGGGATCGCGGTGGTGGCGGCGGCCACCCTGGAACTCCTGTGGAGGTGGGTGGACCGCCGCGTTCCCGCTTAGCGCGGAGGCGCTTACTTCACGTCGACGAAGTCACCGGCCGCGTTGACCGCCGGGGTGGTCGTGGTGCCCGCGAAGGAGTAGCGGTAGTAGCCGTCGGCGGAGGCCTTGACGGTGGTCTTCAGCTCGCCCTTGGAGTTGGTCTTGATGGTCTTGACCGTGGTGTAGGTGCTGGAGCTCTTCTTGCGGAACTGCAGCTTCACCGACTGGCCGGTGTAGCCGGCGTACTTGCCGGTCTCCCAGTTGGCGCGGGACAGCTTGCCCGTGACGGTGACGGTCTTGCCCTTCTTCACCGGCTCGGGGGAGGCGTTGACGGTGAGCTTGGAGTAGCGCTGGACCTTGTGGGTCGTGTGGTAGTCGTTCCCGTACACGCTGCCGTCGCCGGAGAGCGCCGCGACGGACACCTTCCAGGTGCCGGCCAGGGAGTTCTGGTACAGGTCGATACCCGGGTAGGCCGTGAAGGTGAGCTTGCAGGTGGAGGTGGTGGCGCTGGAGGCCTTGCAGCTGGCGACCTCCTCGTTCGGGATGAGCACGCCGTCGAGGCCCTCTTCCGTGAGCGCGGTGCCGTGCCACAGGGCGACGAAGGCGTCCTCGATGCCCGTCGAGTGGCGGGCGGTCACCGACACGGTGAAGTTCTTGGCGTTGGTGGTGCCGACGGCGACGGCCTTGCCCGAGTTGATGGTCACCTTGGTGACGACGGGCAGTTCCTCCGCGGCGGCGCGGAAGCCCGACTTGGCGGAGGGGGTTCCGAAGCGCTCGGCGGCGCTCGGCACGTCGAGGGCCGCGTCGTGACCGTCGGCGTGCGCGGCCGGGACGGCGAGGGCGGACAGGGCCAGGGCGCCGGAGACGGCGGCCACGGTGGCGCGAATACGCATGTGTTCCCCACGTTGGAGAAGGGGGGCCCCGACGCTGGTCGTTTCGTACGGCTCGTCGTCGGCCGGGGCCCCGAATGATCGTGGAGTCTGTTGACTCGCATGATCAGATGCACCACTCGGTCATATGGTTGTACGAGAAGTGAAAGATTCGTGCGGGAGTTTCCGGGCTCAGTCGAACCAGCGGTCCCGCGCCAGCTCCTCCGTCCGCGACGGGTCCTCCAGCAGCGCCGCCACCTCGAAGCGCCGGGGCCACTGGCCCGCCGCCCAGGCGAGGCCCGCGGCCACGCCCTCCAGGGTCGCGGCGTGCAGGACGCCGTCGTCCGTCAGCCGCCAGTCGATCTCCACGCCGTCGACGACGAGTTCCTCGTGCTCGACGTACGACGCCGGGGTGCCCGGCCCCAGCAGCACCCGCACCGCGTCCGGTACGTCGTGCTCCGTGCCCTCGGAGTCCACCCCGCCGGTGACGGACTCGCTCAGCCGCCGCACCTGGAACAGCTCGGCCAGTTCGGCGGCCCGCGCCGGCCGCACCGGCAGCAGCGGCACACCGGACGTGAACGGCAGCAGGTCGGGCGAGTCGACGACCACCGCGTCGGCGGCGTCCACCACCTCGACCCGGCCGTCGACCACGGCCCGCAGCTCGTCCGGCAGGGTCACCTGCTCGGGGTCCAGCTCGGCCAGCGCGCCGTACAGGGCGTGCAGCTGCGCGGCCGTGACCGGGCGGTCGGGGTCGGCGAGGCGGTCCAGCAGTTCCGCCGCGCCGCCGGGCTCGTCGAGGAGGGCGGCCACCGAGGTCCGTACGCCCAGGGCCCGCAGCACCTGCTCGTCCTCGAACCCGGTCGCGTCGGCCTCGTCGTACAGGCCCCGCAGCAGCGGGTCACCGCCGGCCGCGCGCAGGCCGGCGGGACGGCGACCGCCGATCACCGGGTGCCCGCGCAGCCACCAGGCGGTGTACGGCCGCACGGTTTCGTGGGTGCCGTCGTGCAGCAGGATCCGCACCGGCTGGACGAGCGCGTCGCGCAGCGGAGGCCGCGACAGCAGGGCGAGGGCCTGCGGCCAGCGGTCGTCGTCCACGAGGTCGAGGTCGCGCACGGCGACGATCTCGGTGGCGACGGGCGGGACGGGGCTGTCCGGGAAGCGGTCGAGGACGTCCTCGCTCCACACGTCCACGGCGTCGAGCAGGCCGGCGTCGTCGGGCTCGGCGAAGTCCCCTTCGCGCGGCTCCAGTTCGTCGGGGTCGAGGACGACGTCGGTGGCGCGGATCAGTGCGAAGTCGACCAGCACCCCGCAGGCGGCGAGCGGCTGTTCGCCCCACCGCTCGGCCAGTTCGCCGTCCACGGCGGCGAGTTCGCCCTCGCGCATGACCTGGGCGAACGGACCGCCGGGGAAGACCAGTTCACAGGCCGGGGAGAGTTCGCCGTCCTCGTCGGGGAGGGCGAGGGCGCCCAGCCAGGGCTCGTCGCCGGGTTCGAGGTCGGCGTCGCGCACGAGGCCCAGTACGGTGTCGGCGAGTTCCTCGGCGTCCGGGGCGTCCTCCTCCCAGTTCACCGGGCCCTCGTCGTCGAGCGAGGCGGCGACGGCGGCCCGCACCTGCGGGGTGGTGAGGACGGCGCGCGGGGTGGCGGGGAGCGCGCCGAGCTTCTCCAGGAGGGGGTGGGCGGCGTCCGGGTGGGCGACCTTGAGGCCGAGCCGGGCCAGCACCTCGGGGTCGATCCGGGCGGCCTCCGCGCCGGGCAGCAGCACCTGGCGGGGGCCGATCGTCGTCCTGCCGTCGGCCAGCGGCACCGGCAGCCCGGAGAGCCGGTCCGGGTCGACCCCGGCGAGGCTGTCGTACAGCCGCCGCCACCAGTCGGGGGACTTCTCCAGGCCGGCCAGCCGGTCGACCGCGTCGGTGAGCGGGACGCGGGCCACGCCCAGCGTGCGCAGCTCCGCGCGGCGTTCGAGGCCGGCGGGCAGCAGGGTGGGGAGGACTTCGGCCAGCACCCGTACGGTGTCGGCGCCCGCGCCTTCGACGACCTCGGCGTCCCGGGGCCGCAGCGACTCCGGCAGGTCGGATTCGCCGTCCTGTCCGCGCGGCCCGGCGGCCGGCGGGAGGAAGGACGTGCGGGGCAGCCGTTCGAGGACCGCCCGGCGCAGGGCGCCGTCCAGTTCGCCCTTGCCGAGCGGGCCCGGCACCAGGTCGATGATCCCGGCGGTCACCGGGCGCCAGTCGGCGAGGAGCCCGGCGTAGGCGTCGGCGGCGCGCTGCACGAGGAAGTCGGTGAGCGGGCCGGGGGCGGCGTGCCGGCGGGTGGAGTCCAGCGGGAAGGAGGCGATGAGCAGCGCGGGCACGCCGAGCGGCTCGTCGCTGGGTGTGGGCGCGTGCACGACGGCGCTGGTGCGGGGCCGGGCGGGGCTCCCGTCGGGGTCCACGGGGACGGCCCAGGTGACCGACCAGTGGGGGCGCAGCCGCTCCTCGACGGGCCGGTCGGCGAGCAGCTCGGGGGTGAGCGGGCCGTGCGCGAGGGCGGTGCGCCAGCGGGTGGTCCCCTCGCGGGTGTCCTCGACGACGACGAGTCCGTCCTCGTCGCGGCGGCTGACGGTACGGGGTTCCCCGTCCCCGATCTCGACGACCACCTCCTCCAGGCCGGGCAGGGCGAGCAGCAGGGCGTCGTCGACGGCGTGCAGCAGCCGCTCGGCGAGGTCGGTGGCGGCGGTGTCGCGCAGCGGGAGGATGACGGCCGTGTCGTACGGGCCGGGCGCGGTGCCCTCGGCGGCGAACGGGAGCCGGAGCAGGGGCACGTGCCCGTCACGCCGCCGGATCTCGTCCCCCAGGCCGGGGCTGTGCCGGGCGGTGTCCCCCGCGAGTTCCCGCGCCTCGGCCAGCGACCAGCGGACCCCGCCGTGCCGTCCGACGACGGCGGGTTCGTCGGTGACGGCGAGGACGGCGGCGAAGCCGACGCCGAACCGGCCCACGGACCGGTCCGGGGCGTCCCGTTTGGCGGAGGCGCGCAGCGTGGACAGCGACTCGACACCGGCCGCGTCCAGCGGGGCCCCGGTGTTGGCGGCGACGAGGACCCCGTCGCGCAGGGTGAGCCGCAGCCTTCCCGGCACGCCGGCCCGGGCGGCGGCGTCGGCGGCGTTCTGGGCGAGTTCGACGACGAGGCGGTCCCGGTAGCCGCCGAGGACGAGGTCCTCCTCGGCGTTGGCGTCCTCACGGAAGCGGGCGGGGCTGGTGACCCAGGCGTCCAGGACCCCGCGCCGCAGGCGCGCCGTACCGAACGGGTCGGCGCCCTCGGCGGCGGGCCGCACGAACTTGCTCACGTTGACTCTCCTCATCGGCCCGGATCGGCGTGAGGTCGAAGGTACCGCCCCGCGACATCCCGGGGACGCGGTGTCCGCGTCCCGTCGCCCCCTGTGGATGATCGGGACCGTGCTGCTCGAATCGTTGTCCGTCACCGCGCTGGCCGTGGTGCTGGTGTGTGCCGTCGTCCGTCCCTTCCGCTGGCCGGAGGCCGCGTTCGCGGTGCCCGCGGCCGGTGTCGTGATCGCGACCGGTGCGATCCCCCTGGCGGCGGTGCGGGAGGAGGCCGTCCGGCTCGGGCCGGTGATCGGTTTCCTCGCCGCCGTACTGGTGCTCGCCAGGCTCTGCGCCGACGAGGGTCTCTTCCACGCCTGCGGGACCTGGATGGCCCACTGGTCCCGCCACCGGCCGCGCAGGCTGCTGGGCGCGGTCTTCGCCCTCGCCTCGCTGATCACGGCCGTGCTCAGTCTGGACGCCACCGTGGTGCTGCTGACGCCGGTGGTGTTCGCCACCGCCACCCGCATGGGCGCCCGGCCCGCCCCCCACGTCTACGCCGGCGCCCACCTGTCGAACACGGCGTCCCTGCTGCTGCCGGTGTCGAACCTGACGAACCTGCTCGCGTTCACCGCCACGGGGCTGAGCTTCACCCGCTTCGCGTTGTTGATGACCCTGCCGTGGCTGGCGGCGATCGCCGTGGAGTACGCCGTCTTCCGCCGCTTCTTCGCCGCCGACCTGGACGCGGCGCCCACCGCGCCGGAGGTGCCGGAGGAGCCGGCGAGGCCGCCGCTGTTCGCCCTGGTGACGGTGGCCGCCACGCTCGCCGGGTTCGCGGTGGCGTCCGCGCTCGGCATCGACCCGGTGTGGGCGGCGGCGGCCGGCGCGACCGTGCTGGCGGTACGCGCCCTGGCCCGCCGCCGCACCACCCCGGTCGCGGTCCTCCGCTCGGCCGACCTGCCGTTCCTCGCGTTCGTCCTGGCCCTCGGCGTGGTCGTGCGGGCGGTCCTGGACCACGGTCTGGGCGACGCGCTCGGCGCGGTCCTCCCCGACGGCACGTCACTGCCGGCCCTGCTGGCCGTGGCGGGCGTGGCCGCGCTGCTCGCCAACCTGATCAACAACCTGCCGGCGGTCCTCGCCCTCGTCCCCCTGGCCGCGCCGTCCGGCCCCGGCGCGGTCCTCGCGGTCCTGCTGGGCGTCAACATCGGCCCGAACCTCACCTACGCGGGTTCCCTGGCCACCCTCCTGTGGCGCCGCATCGCCCACCACCACGCCCACGAGGTCAGCCTCAAGCGCTTCACGCTGCTGGGCCTGGCCACCGTCCCGGCGGCGCTGGTGGCGTCGACGGTGGCGCTGTGGGTGTCGCTGGAGGTGCTGGGCGGGTGATCCCGGACGGATATCTCGGACGGAGATCCCGGAGACCCACGCCACATTCACGCGGGCCCCGGATCAGGCTCCGGGTGACAAGCGGCACAGGCGCTCCGTCCGGTACTACCCGGGATAGTGGGAAAATGGTTGAATCCAAAAGGGACATTTAGGACTCAAGGTCGATCGATCGGCTTGAAATGGGGGGTTTCACCCCGTCCGGGCCCATCGGTCAAGAGACGTGCGTCTCACGCCTGAAGTACGGCCTTTCGTCGTAGGTCACACCTTTGCGGCTTCTGTCCGGTTCCGGTTACCAAGGAACAGCCAGCGCGGCACGGACCCGTTCCGCCGATGGCTTCCCTGTCCCCTCACCCATGAGGTCTCCATGCTCCAGCGCGTCACGTCCCGTCTCCCCCGTACGTCCCTGAACCAGACCCGCGCCGCCGTCCTGGCCGCCGGTATGGGCGCCACGGTCGTCCTGGGAGTCGGGGCCGCGGTCGCCGCCGAGAACACGGCCGCGCCCGGCGCCGCCACCACCGCCCAGGCGCAGGCCGCCGCGAAGTCGACGGCTTCCTGGGTCTCCCCGGTCAAGAGCTACCAGCTGTCCGCGAGCTTCGCCCAGAACGGCGGCATGTGGGCGCACAAGCACAGCGGCCAGGACTACGCCGTCCCCACCGGCACCACCGTGATGGCCGCGCACGGCGGCACCGTCGTCAAGGCCGGTCCCAACGGCGCCGGCGACGGCCCCGCCTACGGCAACGCGATCGTCGTCAAGCACGGCAACGGCACGTACTCCCAGTACGCCCACCTGTCGCAGGTCAACGTGAAGATCGGCCAGATCGTCAAGACCGGCCAGAAGATCGCCCTGTCCGGCAACACCGGCAACTCCAGCGGACCCCACCTGCACTTCGAGATCCGCACCACCCCGAACTACGGCTCCGCCGTCGACCCGGCGAAGTTCCTGCGCGCCAACGGCGTGACGGTCTGACCCACCGCGCACCCGGCACCACCCGAGCGACCCCGAGAACGGCCTTGTTCCTGTTCTCGGGGTCGCTTTCGGCGATCAGTCCCCGGACGCGTACGGGACGAAACGCGCCCACGCGTCCAGGGCGAAGGCGAGACGGGGACCCATGAGGTTCTTGGAGTCGCGGACGTGGACGGCGCCAGGAGTGAGAGCCAGCTCGACGCACGACTCACCGTTAGTGCCACTGCTGTAACTGCTCTTGAACCACGCCAGGTCGGAGGCGTCCCTGGTGGATACCTTGCGGTTCATGAGCCCGAAGCGAACGCCACGAAACGCACCCAAGCCTCCGGACCAAGAGCAAGCCTCGGACCCTCAAGGGCCTTGGAGTCACGAACGTGGACAACGCCAGGAGTCAGAGCCAACTCCACGCACGACTCACCGTCGGTACCGCCGCTGTAACTGCTCTTGAACCACACCAGATCGGAGGCGTTCCCAGTGGAGGCATTGCGCATCATGTCTCTCCCAGCAGTTTCTCGATGAAGGTCAACGACTCCCTTGGCGGGAGGGCCTGCGCCCGGACGGTGCCGTACCGCAACTCAAGGACGCGGAGCTGCCTCGGGTCAGAGACAGGACGCCCATTGAACTTACCGTCGGAGCGCCCCACTGCCGTACCGTCCGGGAACTTCAGCAACTCGATTCGGCCGTCCAGTCCTGGGTGCGGCTCGGTGTTCGTCGGCATTACCTGAAGCCAGACATTGTTCAACCGTCCCACCTCCAACAGGCGTTCGAGTTGCTGCCGCCAGACCATTGTGCCTCCAACCTGCCGGTGCAGCGGCGCCTCTTCCAGCACGAAGTGAACCGACGGTGCCGGGTCTCGCTGAAAAACCGATTGCCGAGCCAGGCGAGCGGCAACCATGCGCTCCACGTCGTCCGGCGAGTAGGGCGGTTGCGCCGCCCCGATCACGGCCCGCGCGTGATCAGGTGTCTGCAACAACCCTGGGATGATGTTGCACTCGTACACCCCGATCTCGACCGCCTTGTCCTCCAACTTTCCCAATGCGCGAACGGTCTTCGGATACCGGACCTTCTTCACGTCCTCCCAGGCCGCCGCGATGAGGCCGCCCGCGTTCAGGACCTCGTCCGCCTTGTCCAGGAACTCCTGCCGAGGGATCCGCTTGCCGCCCTCGATCTTGTAGACCATGTCCTCGCCGTACCCGACGATCCGGCCGAACTCGGCGGCCCGCATCCCCGCCGCCTCGCGGCGCAGTTTCAACTGGCGTCCGACGGTCGTGATGACCGCGACGCCCCACTCGTCGTCCGGGTCGACCTCCCAACCCGGTTCGTCCGCCTCTTCCTTGAGTCGGCCCGATTCCGCCTCGACCGCCGTCATACCGCGCCTCTCCCTCGTCGTGGTCCGTGACGCACCCGGCGTCCTGCCCGTATCAACCGTCGGAACAGCCACGACAGCACCGGACAACCACCGGACAGTGACCGTACGCATGCACTGAGTCACCACCCAAGGTATGCGGATCCGGCCATGTTGGGTGATGTGAATCAGCAAACCGCCGAACCCACCGCCTCCGTCCGCAACTTCAGCGTGCTGCTCTCCCCCACCCCACGCGGCGCTCACCAAGCCCGGCTGCTGGGAGCAGGCCAACTGCGCTCCTGGGGACTGCCCGTGGACCCGGCCCGCCAGGTCATCGCGGAGCTGGCCGTCAACGCGGCGACCCATGGTCGCGTCGCGGGACGGGACTTCCGGCTCACGCTCTACGTCGTCGCCGACATCCTCCGCATCGAGGTCACCGACACACGCGGCGAACGCCTCCCCGACCCGCAACCGGCCTCCCCCGACGCCGAGTCCGGCCGGGGCCTGCTGCTGGTCGAAGCGCTCGCCGATCGCTGGGGCGTGACCGAGGGCCGCTTCCCGCGCAAGACCGTCTGGGCCGAACTGCGCCTCGTCCCACCGGAACCGTCGGCGTCCCGCGCCCCGATGCGGGAGCCGGGAAGCTGACGCCGGCCCGCCCCTGGACACAACGCATTCCGCACTATGTGAACACTTCGGCCGCCATTGTCCACGCGCCGCTCATTCGAGCGCCCAAGTGTCACTCGGCCACCCACTGCTCACGGTTTTCAGCACGGCACCCACCTGTCGGCCACCGTGCGGGCTCGATCCACCCTTTACGGCGCCGGAACCCGATTTCTCGTGCTCCGGTGCCGTCGGCGCCTTCCCCAAGGAAGAACTCGGGGGGGAAAGCACCCCACCAAGCCCCACCCTTTCCCGCCCGAGGCGTGTCGTCACTCGGGTGGGTGAACATCACCGGTTCAGCTGGATTTCCGGGCCCCAAGCTCCCTTACGCTCAGCGCACACCACCCGAAAAAGACTTCGGCCCCCGCCGGGACTGGCATCCCGCTGCGAGGGCCTGACCACCAAGGAAGAAGTCGCTTCCCGATGGATACCCAAAACACTAGCGCGCCCCCGCGCGCCCGGTCAGCCCCCGCCGGCAATCCGACCCGATCGCGTCACCACACCGGCGGCGTCATCCACGACAACACCCGCCACACCGAACGCTTCGTGGTGATCGGCAACCACCTCACCCAGCACCCCGAGCTGTCCCTGGTCGCCATCGGCCTCGCCTGCCACATCCAGTCGCTGCCCACCGGCACCCCCGTGGACATCAAGAGCCTCGCCGCCCGCTTCAAAGAGGGCACCAAGCGCATCGCCGACGCCCTGCGCGAACTGGAGACCCACGGCTACCTCCGCCGCGAACGCGTCCGCACCCCCACCGGCCACATCATCACCCGCACCACCTCCTGCAACCAGCCCCACCACCGACGCGAACCGGCCCCCACCGACCGCCCCAGCCCCGCCCGCCCCGGGAACGCACGCCCCAGCCCCGTCCGCCAGCCGGGCCCGGTCGGCCGCGCACACCGGGACCTCGCGCTCGGCGCCGCCCGGCGGCGTCCAGACGGCGTCGGCGACCGAGGGGCCGTGGCGCGGGTCGAAGAAGCAGGGCGGGCAGCGCTCCGGCAGCGGGCGCCCCACCCCCACCCGACCAAGGAACACACGCCCCAGCCCCACCCTCGCAAAACCCTCCCCGCCGTCCCCCAGCCCAGCTGCACCGCCCCGGCCCTCCTCCAGCAGGCCACCGACCTCCTCACCGGCCTGCGCAGCCGCGACCCCCGCCTCCTGCTCTCCGCCACCGACACCGCCCACCTCGCCCCTGGAGTCGCTGCCTGGCTGGAACGCGAGGTCACCCCCACCTCCGTACGCCACGCCCTCACCGACGGCCTCCCCGACGAACATCTCCACCGCCCCGCCGCCCTCCTCGCCCACCGCCTCACCGCCCGACTCCCACCCCCACCCCCGTTCCGCGCACCGGCCACTCCGCCACCGCCTCGTCACCAGTTGCGCAACTGCGACGGCTGCGACCGCGCCTTCCGCGTCCCCGAAACCGCGACCGAAACCCACTGCCGCAGCTGCCGGTCAGTCACCCTTCACCCGTAACACCGCAAGGAGCCCCATGGTCAGCCCGCCCCACGAGGCGATGCACCGGATCTTCCAGCACGATCCCGGACTCTTCAGCCGCGTCTCACGCTTCCTCGGGGTGGACATTCCGACCCCGGTGAAAGCGACAGCCTTACCGACGGACCTCACAGAGGCGGATCCCGTCGAACGCCGGGTGGACACACTGCTGCGGTTCGAGACCGTGGAACAGGGCCCGTTCCTCCTGGCCATCGAGGCCCAGGGCAGGAAGCACCCGGACAAGCCGGCGAGCTGGGCGTACTACACCGCGTACCTGTGGTCGAAGTACCGGTTGCCCACGGCCCTTCTGGTCGTCTGCCAGGATCACGCCACGGCCGAATGGGCCCAACGGGCGGTCAGCAGCGGACCGCCCCAACTGCCCACCCTCACCGTGCGCCCCGTGGTCGTCGGCCCGCACAACATGCCGGTGATCACAACCCCGGAGGAGGCCCGCGCCGACCTGGTCCTGGCCAGTCTGGCGGCCATCACACACGCCGCCGAACCGGTCGTCGATGCGATACTGAAGGCCCTGTCCACCGCGTTGCGGGACGTGCCCGAAGACATCGCGAGTCCCCTGATCGAATTCACCGCACAGGGCCTGGGCAAGAACCCGGCCAAGCACCTCTGGAGGAACCTGGTGGCCGTGGACCTCTCCTTCTACAAGTCCTACCTCGCCGAAGAAGTCCGCGAAGAAGTCCGGCAAAAACTTCAGCGGGAAGTCCGAGAAGAAGTCCGGCAAAAGCTTCAGCAGGAAGTCCGCGAAGAAGTTCGACAAAAGCTTCAGCAGGAAGTCCAAGAAGAAGTCCGGCAAAAAGTTCAGCGGGAAGTCCGAGAAGAAGCCCGCGCCAAGGGCCGTGCCGAGGACATCCTGTTCGTCCTGGAACAGCGCGGCCTCGACGTCTCCGACGACGTCCGCAGCCGCATCACGGACTGCACCGACCCCGACCTCCTCCGCCACTGGCTCGCCCGCGCCGTCACCGCCCCGAAGGCCGAAGAGATCTTCGAGGACCGGTAAGCACCCCGCACCCCCGATGTGATTCAGATCACATCAGGGGTGTTCGTCGATAAGGTTTGACCAGCACCCACAAGAGGCAGACACACCCTCGTCCCCCACTAGGCAAACTTGACTAGCCCTCCCCGAAGGAGCCCGTATGACCCACCTCCCCGACACCGGATACACCCCGACCCCCGAGGACCGCGCGAGCCTCGACGCATGGTTCGCCGAGTACGACGCGGCGAGCGGGAAGCGCGACGTCGAGCGCATGGCGGACCTGGCCGTGTTCCCGCTCAACCTCGTGAGTGACGACTCCGCGGGAGACGGGCGGTCGGCGCAGTGGGACCGGGACCAGTTCGTCGCGGTCATGACCCACGTGATGGGCGAGGGGGACCAGGACATCACCTTCGAGTCCACCCGGACCCCGGTGTTCCTGTCCCCCTCGATGGCCGTGGTCTTCACGGACTCGACCATGACCGCCGACGGCGAGTCCCAGCGGCTCCGCTACGCCGACATCCTGCTCAAGCGGGACGGGAAGTGGGCGTTCCAGACCATGGTCCAGGGCGGCTGGGGGGACAACCTGCGCTGACGCCCTACGAGTGCCCCAGCTCCGCCGACGAGGTGTCCTCCGTCGCCGGGACCGAGCCGGAGTCGGGGGACGGACGGAGCGGGAACGGGTCGACGCGGGTCTCGTCGATGACCGGCGGGGCCGGCTGCGGGGGCTTCGGCATGACCGCGGCCTCGGAGTGGCCGCCGCAGCCGTAGGCCAGGGAGACGACGTGGCCGTCGGCCGGGGAGAACTCGTTGGCGCACACCCCGAACGCCTGACCCAGCGAGCCCCCGATGGGAGTGAGGAAACCGCACGAGACGCACGACGCGGGAGCCGCCTGCGCCATCGGGGTCTTCGCGCCGAACGACTCCTCCCAGCGGTCGGCGGCGGTGTGCAGGCCGTAGCGGGACAGGACCCGGGCGCGGCGCATGCCGAGTTCCTCGGCGACCGCCGCGATCGTGCCGCGGGACGGGACCACCGCCAGGTGGGCCGGGGTGCCCTCCGTGACCTCGGCGTCCTCCGCCTCCACCAGGTCGGCCATCTCCCCGGACACCGCGGAGCTCGGCGGCGGCTCGTCCTCGCCGGAGTAGCCGGGCTCCAGACGCAGGTCCTCGGCCTCGGTGGGGAGGAGATCACCGGGACCCATGTCGCCGGGGCGCAGCCGCTCGCTCCACGGCACCCACTCCGGTGCGAGGACCGCGTCGGGGCCGGGCAGCAGCACCGCCTCGTCGACCGTGACGATCTTGGCGCGGGAGGCGCGGGCGACGGTGACGGCCCAGCGCCAGCCGCGGTAGCCGGGCTCGTGGCAGCCGAAGAAGTGGGTGACGACGCGGTCGCCCTCGGAGATCAGGCCCTCGTGCTCGCCCACGACCCCGGGTGCGGCGGCCTCCTCGGCTGCGGCGCGGGCGAGGTCGACGGCCTCGGCGCACAGGCGGTCGGGGGTGCGGCTTCGCGTTGTCGCTGCGCTCACAGGTATCGCTTCTCTCCTACGCCGTCTCACGAGTGCGTCACTCCCAGCGCGGGGGGCGGACGGAGCGGACAGTGGGACCGCGTCGACGTCCGCGCCGCAACGTGCTCGGGCGCGCCTCCATCCATTCTGCGGGATGGCTGAGATACGCACGCTACCTTCTCCCGTGCGCTGGGCCTACACCGACGGTTGTCACGGAGTCCCGCGCGCCGGTTTCCGGGGGACTCCCGGCTGCCTCCGGTGACGTGTCCCGGCCGGCCTCCGGCGTTCCGCCGTACAGCCGCAACCGGGCGGCGTCCACGGCGATACGGCATTACACACCGCCTTCTCGGGGCACTATGGCGTCGTGGCTACCGCGAGGACACCCCAGGGCGCCACCGGGACCGGTGGGCCGAAAGGGGTCAGGGGCAGCGGCCGACGCTTCGGGACGAGCCGGGCGGGCGGCCGTCTTCGCGCGTTCGGACGTGCCCTGCGCCTGCCGGTGACCGGGACCGCGCGGGGGATCCGCCGGGCGACCCACGCGCACGGCGCCGGGGAGTCCGGGCTCGGCAAGCTGATCGAGCTGCACGGCGTGAACGGCGCCGGCGATGTCATGATCACGGTCGCGCTGGCGTCCACGGTGTTCTTCTCGGTGCCGACCGACGAGGCGCGCGGACGGGTCGCCCTCTACCTCGCCATCACCATGGCGCCGTTCACCCTCCTCGCCCCGGTGATCGGCCCGCTCCTCGACCGCCTCCCGCACGGCCGCCGCGCCGCCATGGCCGGCGCGATGCTCGCCCGGGCGCTGCTCGCGCTGGTGCTGTCCGGCGCGGTCGTCACCGGCGGACTGGAGCTGTATCCGGCGGCGTTGGGCGTACTGGTCTCGTCGAAGGCGTACGGGGTGGTGCGGAGCGCGGTCGTGCCCCGGCTGCTGCCGCCCGCCTTCTCCCTCGTGAAGGCGAACTCCCGGGTGACGCTCGGCGGGCTGCTGGCGACCGGGATCGCCGCGCCGATCGGCGCGGGCCTGCAGCAGGTCGGGCCGCGCTGGCCGCTGTACGGGGCGTTCGTGATCTTCGTGGCCGGGATGTTCCTCTCCTTCCGGCTGCCGCCGAAGGTGGACTCCGCCAAGGGCGAGGACGTGGCGCTGCTCGCCGCCGACGAGCGGCACCTGCACGGCCCGCACCGCAAGACGGAGAAGCGCCCCGGGCTGCGTACGGTCGGCCCGGCCGTCACCCACGCGCTCGGCGCCAACGCCTCCATCCGCTGCCTCACCGGCTTCCTGATCTTCTTCCTCGCCTTCCTCCTGCGCGAGCATCCGATGACGGGTCAGAGCGCCGCGGTGTCACTGGGGATAGTGGGCGTGGCGGCGGGCGCGGGCAACGCGCTCGGTACGGCGGTCGGGGCGTCGCTGCGGTCGCGCGCCCCGGAGATCATCATCGTGACGGTGGTGGCGTGTGTCGTGAGCGCGGCGATCCTGGCCGCCGCGTTCTTCGGCGCGGTCCTGGTGGCGTGCCTCGCCGCGATCGCCGGGTTCGCGCAGGCGCTGGCCAAGCTGTCACTGGACGCGCTGATCCAGCGGGACGTGCCCGAACTGGTGCGGACGTCGGCGTTCGCGCGTTCGGAGACGCTGCTGCAGATGTCGTGGGTGCTGGGCGGTGCGATCGGCATCGTGATGCCGCTGATCGGCGCGCTGGGGCTGGCGGTGGGCGCGACGATCGTCGCCGCGGGCTGGCTGACCACGGTCCGCGGGCTGATCCGTTCGGCCCGGCAGGGGAACGCGGGGCGGGCGCGGGTGGCGTAACGGCGCGGCCACGCCGTACCCCCACGTGGGGAGAGGGACACGCGCGCCCGATAGCCTTCGCCCATGACCACGTTGCAATCCGCTGTGCGACGCCGCCGCGCCGTCGCCGCCGCCGGCGCCGTATCCGCCGGACTGCTCGTCCTGGCCGCCTGTGACAAGCCGACGTCGATGGCCACCCTCACGGTGGGCAGCGACTCGGTGAGCTCGGAGGCCACCTGCGGTGGCGAGGGCAAGGCCCTGACCACCGACACCCTCAACAAGTGCCTGAAGGACAAGGGCATCGACGAGATCACCGTCGACGCCACCAAGGAAGTCCGCTTCGGCGTCGACCCGGAGATCGCCGACAACGGCTGGACCATCCTGATGAACGGCCGGCCGCTGGTCGACTCCAGCAAGAAGACCTACCAGGTCATCCCGGGCAGCGTGTTCTTCAACGCCCAGTACGGCGCCCAGGGCGGCTCGACCCTGGTGTCGATCAAGGAGGGCGAGGAGTCGACCACGGGCCTGTGGTCCTTCCGGCTGAAGAAGAAGGACGACTGATCACGTCGTCCTCACGCGTCCTCATCGCCACCGCGGTCCCCGTCGAGCGGGACGCGGTGGCCGGGGCGTTCCCGGGGGCGGCGAAGCAGGTGCGCCTCCCCGGGGTGAGCCTGGTCCGCACGGACGGCGGGTGCGATCTGGTGGCCACCGGCGTCGGCCCCGCCGCGGCCGCAGCCTCCACCGCCGCCGCGCTCACCGCCGCCGCACTCGACGGCGCCCCCTACCGTCTCGTCGTCTGCGCCGGCATCGGCGGGGGCTTCCAGCCCGAGGCGCCGGTCGGCTCGCTCGTCGTCTCCCGCACGATCGCCGTGGCCGATCTCGGCGCCGAGACCGCGGACGGTTTCCTCCCCGTCACCGAACTGGGCTTCGGGCACGTGGCGCACCACTCCCCGAGGTCACTCGTACGGGAGGCCGTCCGGGTGACGGGCGCCCTCCCCGGCACCGTCCTCACCGTCTCCACCGTCACCGGCACCGCCGCCCGCGCCGCCGGACTGCGGGCCCGGTACCCGAACGCCCTCGCCGAGGGCATGGAGGGCTTCGGCGTGGCCGAGGCGGCCGTCGCACAGGGGCGGCCCGTGCTGGAGGTGCGGGCGGTGTCGAACCCCGTCGGTCCGCGCGACCGCGCCGCCTGGCGCATCGGCGACGCCCTGACGGCCCTCACCGAGGGCTTCGGGAAGCTCGCGCCCGTCCTGGAAAGTTGGATTCAGCATGACCACCAGTGAGCAGCAGCGGCTGCGGATCGCCTACTCCCCCTGCCCGAACGACACCTTCGTCTTCGACGCCCTCGCCCACGGCCGCGTCCCCGGCGCGCCCGCCGTCGACGTGACGTTCGCCGACATCGACCTCACCAACGGCATGGCCGAGCGCGGTGAACTGGACGTGCTGAAGGTGTCGTACGCGGTGCTGCCGTACGTCCTCGACGAGTACGCGCTGCTGCCCTGCGGGGGCGCGCTGGGGCGGGGCTGCGGGCCGCTGGTGCTGACCCGGGAGGCCGGGACGGACCTGACCGGGCGTACGGTCGCCGTGCCGAGCGAGCGGTCGACGGCGTACCTGCTGTTCCGGCTGTGGGCGGCGGACGTCGTGCCGGGCGGGGTCGGGGAGATCGTCGTGATGCCGTTCCACGAGATCATGCCCGCCGTACGGGACGGGAAGGTCGACGCGGGGCTCGTCATCCACGAGGCGCGCTTCACGTACCAGGAGTACGGGCTCCACAAGCTCGCCGACATGGGTGAGCACTGGGAGCGGACCACCGGGCTGCCGATCCCGCTGGGCGCGATCATCGCGAAGCGGTCGCTGGGCGAGGAGACGCTGACGCGGCTCGCCGACTCCATTCGCACATCGGTGCGGATGGCCTGGGACGAGCCCGAGGTGTCGCGCCCGTACGTCATGGAGCACGCCCAGGAGATGGACCCGGCCGTCGCCGACCAGCACATCGGGCTGTACGTCAACGAGTTCACGGCCGGTCTCGGCGAGGACGGCTACGCGGCCGTACGAGGGCTGCTCACGCGCGCGGCGGCCGAGGGGCTGGTGCCGCCCCTCGGCCCGGACGCGCTGCGGTTCCCCTGAACCGGCCCTAGACGTCGAGCTGGTCGGCGACCGCGCGGAGCAGGCCGGCGATCTTCTTGCCGGAGGCGCGGTCGGGGTAGCGGTTGTTCTCCAGCTGGGGCGTGATGCTCTCCAGCAGGGTCGTCAGGTCCTGGACGATGGAGGCCAGCTCGTCCGGCTTCTTGCGCTGGGCCGCCGCGACCGACGGGGTCGGGTCCAGGACGGTCAGGGAGAGGGCCTGGTCGCCACGCTGCCCGGCGACCACGCCGAACTCCACGCGCTGGCCCGGCTTGAGGGCCTCGACTCCGGCCGGGAGGACCGAGGAATGCACGAAGACGTCGCCGCCGTCGTCACGGGAGAGAAAGCCGAAGCCCTTCTCGCTGTTGAACCACTTGACCTTGCCGGTGGGCACGTCTGTCCTCGTCCTCGTACTCGTCGGGAAAACTGCTTCGGAAATCGGCTCTCGATAGCACTCGGGCGGGCCCGATGACCCGCCGGTACCAAGGCTAATGGTCTTCAGGCCGGTGACAAGACGTCACCGGGTTGTTCCTTCGCGCTGGGAACTACCCTGGTCCGGTGCGTGACAAAACCCAAGCGAATTCCCCCGTGCCCGGTGACGGCCTGGTCCGTGCCGGTGGCATCGTCTTCTTCGTCGGCGCCGTGGCCACTCTGGTCACCGTGGCCCCGCTGCTCCTCGGGACGACGCCCTTTCCCACGTACATGTTCGGACTGAGCATGTTCATGGCCGTCGGATTCCTGATGGCGGGCGCGGGCGTACTGCGTTCCGTCGCGGCGGGCCGCCGTCAGGCGCGGGCGGGGCGGGTTTCCGCGCCTGTTTCCGGTCAGTTGTCCGAGCAGTAGTCCGAAAACCATCGGGGGAATTCCGTGAGGGCGGTGAGGACGACGTCCGCACCGGCCTCACGGAGCGCGTCGGGACCGTACGGGCCGGTGGCGACCGCGACGGACAGCGCGCCGGCGGCGCGCGCGCCGCGCACGTCGCCGAGGTGGTCGCCGACGTAGACGGTGGCCTCGTGCTCGCGCAGCGCCGCCGCCTTCCCCTCGGCCCACAGGTCGCCGATCACGGCGTCCGGCTCGATCCCGAGGTGGGCCAGGTGCAGCTTGGCGTTGGGCTCGTACTTGGCGGTGACGACGATCGCGCGCCCGCCCGCCTCCCGTACGGCCGCTATCGCCTCACGGGCGCCGGGCAGGGCGGGCGTGGCGGTGACGGCGTACTGCGGGTACATCGCCCGGTACAGGTCCGCCGTCTCCTCGATCCGCTCGGCCGGGAACCAGTGGGCCAGCTCGTCCGCCAGCGGCGGCCCGAGCCGGCTGACCGCGAGATCGGCGTCTATGTACGTCCCGGTCCGCTCGGCCAGTGCCAGGTAGCAGGCACGGATGCCGGGCCGGGAGTCGATGAGCGTCATGTCGAGGTCGAAGCCGACGGTGGGTGGGGGCGGGGTGGTGATGGCCATGCGCGCCATTGTGCCCACCGCCTGCGGCGGGCAGCCGTGCCGGCCGTAGCTGCGGGCAGTCGTGCCTCCCCCAGTGCCTTAAGGGCCTGGGAGGTACCCCCAGGGCGGCACGGGTGGGCGGTGGGGGTACCTCCCGCTCATGGGGGTCCCCCCGCTCGAGCGGAGTCGAGAGTGGGGGAGAAGTCGAGAGTGGGGGAGGCACCTGGCAAGCGCCGTGAGCGAAGCCGGACGCCCGGGTTGAATCGCCCCCGCCGCCCCTTCCCGTCCCGTCCCCGGGGGCGCCGCCCCCGGACCCCCGCTCCTCAAACGCCGGAGGGGCTGAGTTGAGCCCGAGGAGCTGGGTGGAGCCGGAGAGGCTGAGTTGAGCTGAGGACTGGGCCGAGCCGAGAGGCTGGGTCGAGCCGGAAGGGCTGGGGCAAGCCGGAAGGACTGGGTCGAGCCGAGGAGCTGGGTCGAGCCGGAAGGGCTGAGGCATGTCCGAGCGGTCGCCCTCCGCTGAGGAGTCAGCGTTGGCGCTGTGAGCGCCAGACCAGGAACAGGGCCGTGGCGAGGGCCGCGGCCCGGACGACCCACGGCCACGTCTCGGAGATCGCGTCGTTCATGTGGCCCTCGGGAACGGGCGTGCCCCAGCGGCCCTCCGCCCTGCCCCACAGCCAGACCACACCGCCCGCGAGCGCGAGGCCGGGGAGGATGCCCACCGCCCATTTGACCTCCGCCCGGGTCAGCCGGCGGGAGGCGTAGGCGATGAGCCAGCCCAGGATCAGGGCGCGCCAGTCACCGATCACGGTTCCCGCGACCAGCAGACCGGCGGCGAGCAGGAGCAGGGGGTTGCTCCAGCGGCCGGAGGGGAGGCGCGGGAGGAAGCGGCGGCGACGGGAAGCGGCGGGCTCCGCCTCGGGCTCGACGGGGACCGCGGCCGGATCGGGCGGCGTCTCCTCCTTCTCCCGCCCCGGGGGCGGCTTGAGGAGTTCGGGGATCTCCACGCCGCCGACGAAGCCCGGCACCTCGTCGCCGATGCCGAACGCGCTGTCGTCCACCCGCCACCAGTCGGGCCGGCCGGCGCCGTCGCCGAGTTCGTCCGTGCCGGCCCGGTGCGGCGGGGACGGCACGTCGGCGGGGGCGGGGTCGCCGTCCGGCGTCCCGACCGGGCGGGGACGGGGCAGGACCCGGCGCAGCACGCCCTTCGGACGGGCCCCGCGGGCCTCGCGGGCCTCGGTGCCCCGCGGCTCGGGCTCCCGCTGCACCGGGACGGCGGCGGGCGGCACGGGAGCGGCGCCCGGATCCGCGCGGGAGACGCCCACGGCCCCCACGGACCCCACGGACCCCTCGGCCTCCTCGGCCGCCGCGACGACCGCGGTCGGCGTGCCGAGGCGGGAGATGATGCGGCGGACCGCGGCGGGTGAGTCGACCACGGCCTTCGACCGGCGCCGGTCGATCTCGTCGCGCAGCTCGGCGACCAGCCGCATGCGGGCCGCCGACGGCAGCTGCCGCTGCTGCGCCACGTCGCCGACGCGGCTCAGAAACTCGTAGACGACCTGGTCGCTCTCGATACCCACGAAGTCCCCTCCGGGACGGATGCGTCGGGACACCGTCGCCCGACGGTACCGCGACCGAGGCCGGCCGGCCCAACTCCCGGCACTCCGGGGACGTACCCACCCGCTAACGTGAGACGGATGAGCACCGAGGAGTACCCCGCGGCGGCCCCCCGATCCCTCGCCGAGGACCTTCGGGGGCGGGACGACGCCTCCCTGACCGCGCTGCTGCGCAGCCGACCGGACCTCATCACGCCCGTGCCCACCGACCTCACCCAGCTCGCCACCCGCGCCGGCACCCGCGCCTCGGTCGTACGGGCGCTGGAGCGGCTGGACCGGTTCGCGCTGCAGACGGCGCAGGCGCTGGCCGTGGCGGCGGACCCGGCGTCGTACGGGGAACTGCTGGGGCTGCTGGCGGGCGACGACGGGGACCCGGCGGTCGCCGCCGCACTGCCGCACGCGCTCGGCGTCCTGCGCGAGCAGGCGCTGGTGTGGGGCGGGGACGAGCGGCTGCGGCTGGTGCGTACCGCCCGTGAGCTGCTGGCGCCGTCGCCGCAGCACCCGTCGCCGACCGGGCTGGGGCCGACGGTGCGGGAGGCCACCGCCGGGATGTCGCCGGGGCGGATCCAGGAGATCGTGACGACGGCGGGGCTGCCGTCCACGCACGACTCGGTGTCCGCCGTGGCCTCCCTGACCGCCCTGTTCGACGACCCGGCGCGGATGTCCGCGCTGCTCGACGAGGCGCCGGCCGAGTCGGTGGAGGTGCTGGAGCGGCTGGTGTGGGGCCCTCCGTACGGGCAGGTCACCGCCGATCCCGCGCCCCGACTGCGCTGGCTCCTCGACCGGGGACTGCTGCTGCCGACGGCGCCCGGGACGGTCGTACTGCCGCGCGAGGTGGCGCTGCGGCTGCGGGCCGGGCGGGCGCACCGGACACCGGAGCCGGTGCCGCCGCCGGTCGAGGCCGCCGCCACGTACCGCCCGCAGGTGGTGGACGCGACGGCGGCCGGGCAGGCGTACACGGCGCTGTCGACCGTCGAGGAGCTGCTGAAGGACTGGCACGAGGGAGGCCCCGCGGTGCTGCGGGCCGGCGGGCTGAGCGTGCGGGACCTGAAGCGGACCGCCGTCGCGCTGGACGTGACCGAGCCGGTGGCCGCGTTCTGGGTGGAACTCGCCTACACGGCCGGGCTGCTGGCCTCCGACGGGGAGGCCGACGAGCGGTACGCGGCGACCCCGGCGTACGACGAGTGGCGCGAGCGGCCCGCCGCGGAGCGGTGGGCGCACCTGGTCACGGCGTGGCTGGCGGCGACGCGCACGCCGGGACTGGCCGGGGGGCGGGACGCGAAGGACCGCACGCTGTCGGCCCTGGGCCCGGGCCTGGACCGTTCGGTGGCCCCGGAGGTACGGCACCGGGTCCTGACCCTGCTGGCCGGGCTCCCGGAGGGGGCCGCACCGGCCCCCGAGTCGGTCCTGGCACGGCTGCGCTGGGAACGCCCGCCGCGCGGCGGCGGACGGGGCTCCGCCGGCCCGGTCCCTTCGGAGGCGGGGAGTTCGTCGGGGGCGGGGGGTTCGTCCGGGGCGGGTGGCTCTCCGGGAGCGGGAAGCTCGTTCGGGGCGGTGGAGGGCTCCTCGGGGGTGGAGGGTGAGGACCTGCGGGCGCGGATCGCCCGGTGGACGCTCTCCGAGGCGGAGATGCTCGGGATCACCGGGCGCGGCGCCCTGTCCGCGCACGGGCGGGCGCTGATCGGCGCGCCCGCGGCCAGGCGTGCGGAGGCGGAGCCCGAGGGTCCGGGTGACAAGCTGCCCGTGCGGCACCGGCCCGCCCCGGTGCCGGCGCCGCTCTCCCCCGCCGAGCAGGCCGCGGCCACCGCCGCCGCCACCCGCCTGCTCGCGCCGCTGCTGCCCGAACCGCTGGACCACGTGCTCCTCCAGGCCGACCTGACGGCGGTGGCGCCGGGCCCGCTGGAGCGTCCGCTCGCCGACGTGCTCGGGGTTCTCGCGGACGTGGAGTCGAAGGGTGGCGCGACCGTCTACCGGTTCACGCCCGGCTCGGTACGGCGTGCCCTCGACGCCGGGCAGACCGCCTCCGACCTGCACGCCTTCCTCGCCGCGCACTCCCGTACGCCGGTGCCGCAGCCGCTGGCGTACCTCATCGACGACGTCGCCCGCAGGCACGGGCACCTGCGGGTGGGCGCCGCCTCGGCGTACGTCCGCTGCGACGACGACGCGGTGCTCAACGAGATCCTCGCCGACAAGCGGGCCGCCGGGCTGGGCCTGCGCCGGCTGGCGCCGACCGTGCTGGCCGCGCAGGCCGGTCCGGCCGGTCTGCTGGAAGGGCTGCGCGCGATGGGGTTCGCCCCGGCCGCCGAGTCGGCGGAGGGCGATGTGGTGATCGCCCGGGCCGACGCCCACCGCACCCCGCCGCGCACCCCTCCCGCGCCGGTCCCGGAGGGGCCGCCGGTCCCCGACGACACCCTGCTCGCGGCGGCGCTCCGCGCCGTCCGCGCCGGCGACCTCGCCTCCACCGCCCCGCGCAGACCGGCCGCCGGGGGCGAACCGGACCGCGGGGAGCTGCCCCGTACGACCGCCGCCGAGACCCTCGCCACCGTGCAGGCCGCCGTCCTCACCGGCGAGGCGCTGTGGATCGGCTACGTCAACGCCGAGGGCGGCGCCAGCCAGCGCGTCATCGCCCCGGTCCGGGTCGAGGGCGGCTTCGTCACGGCGTACGACCACACGGCGGACGAGGTGCGTACGTATCCGCTGCACAGGATCACGGGGGTCGCGGAGCTCGCGGACGACGAGGGTTGACCCGTTCGGGTGTACGGCGGGCTTCATGCACGCCACGCCGGGGATGTCGCTCCGTCGGGCGAGCTCGCGGGCCTTTCCGCATCATGCGGCGGACCGTGGGCAGCCACTGTGTGTCCTGGACGGGCCGGGGACCACGGCGGCCCGTCCGCACTCGACAGAAAGGAAGTCCCATGCGTGCCGTTCGTCGTGTCGCCGCCGTGCTGACCTCCACGGCCGTGCTGCTCGGAGCGTTCGCGGCCGAGGCCGCCGCGGTCGGGATCGACCTCGGCGGGGGTGTGACCTTCTGACACGTTCCGCGTCCTGACACGTGTCTCGTTCTGACACGCGTCCCGTTCCGATCCGTTCCTCGTTCTGATCCGTTCCTCGTTCAAGCGGGCCGGCCCCTCGTCCCCCGGGACCGGCCCGTCCCGCCGACCGAAGACGAAAGGGTGTCCCGTGCCTTCCACGTTCCGTGCGGTGGCCGCGTTCCGTGCGGTGGCCGTCTGCCTCTCCGCTCTCGCGCTCGTCGCGGTGCTCACCCCGGCCGCCGCCGCGCTGCCGTTGCCGTTCCCGGCCGCCGGAGGGGGGCCGCTCCTCACCGAGGGGGTGGCCGTCGAGGGGCCGCTGGTGAACAACCTCACGCTGCCCCCGCTGAAGTAGCGCGGTCCGCTCAGGACCGCGAGCGCGCGCGATCGGGCAGACTGGAGGTTTGGCCGCAGTGCCCGTGCCGAGCCCGTCGCAGAAAGGCAGCCGCGCGTGAATGGTCCGCTCATCGTCCAGTCCGACAAGACCCTGCTCCTCGAGGTCGACCACGAGCAGGCCGACGACTGCCGCCGTGTCATCGCGCCGTTCGCCGAGCTGGAGCGGGCGCCCGAGCACATCCACACCTACCGGGTGACCCCGCTCGGCCTGTGGAACGCGCGGGCGGCCGGGCACGACGCCGAGCAGGTCGTGGACGCGCTGGTGCAGTACAGCCGCTACCCGGTGCCGCACGCGCTGCTCGTCGACATCGCCGACACCATGGACCGCTACGGCCGGCTCAGCCTGCACAAGCACCCGGCGCACGGCCTGGTCCTCACCAGCACCGACCGGCCCGTGCTGGAGGAGGTGCTGCGCTCCAAGCGCATCGCGCCGCTCGTCGGCGCCCGCATCGACCCGGACACGGTGGTCGTGCACCCCTCCGAGCGCGGGCAGATCAAGCAGACGCTGCTGAAGCTGGGCTGGCCGGCCGAGGACCTCGCCGGGTACGTGGACGGCGAGGCGCACCCCATCGAGCTGGTCGAGGACGGGTGGGCGTTGCGCCCGTACCAGAAGCAGGCCGTGGAGAACTTCTGGCACGGCGGCTCCGGTGTGGTCGTCCTGCCCTGCGGCGCGGGCAAGACGCTGGTCGGCGCGGGTTCGATGGCGCAGGCGAAGTCGACGACGCTGATCCTGGTCACCAACACCGTCTCGGCGCGGCAGTGGAAGCACGAGCTGGTGAAGCGGACCTCGCTGACCGAGGACGAGATCGGCGAGTACAGCGGGACGCGGAAGGAGATCCGGCCCGTCACCATCGCCACCTACCAGGTGCTGACGACGAAGCGGAAGGGCATCTACCCCCACCTGGAGCTGTTCGACTCCCGGGACTGGGGCCTGATCCTCTACGACGAGGTGCACCTGCTGCCCGCGCCGGTCTTCAAGTTCACCGCCGATCTCCAGGCCCGGCGGCGGCTCGGCCTGACGGCGACCCTGGTGCGGGAGGACGGCCGTGAGTCGGACGTGTTCTCGCTGATCGGCCCGAAGCGGTTCGACGCGCCGTGGAAGGAGATCGAGGCGCAGGGCTACATCGCCCCGGCCGACTGCGTGGAGGTCCGGGTCAACCTCACCGACTCCGAGCGGCTGGCGTACGCGACGGCGGAGCAGGAGGAGAAGTACCGCTTCTGTTCGACGACGGCGACCAAGCAGAAGGTGACGGAGGCGATCGTCCGGCGGTTCGCGGGGCAGCAGATCCTCGTCATCGGGCAGTACATCGACCAGCTGGACGAGCTGGGCGAGCACCTGGACGCGCCGGTGATCAAGGGCGAGACGTCGAACGCCCAGCGGGAGAAGCTGTTCGACGCGTTCCGGGAGGGCGAGATCAACGTCCTGGTGGTGTCCAAGGTCGCGAACTTCTCGATCGACCTGCCGGAGGCGACGGTCGCCATCCAGGTGTCGGGCACCTTCGGGTCGCGGCAGGAGGAGGCGCAGCGGCTCGGCCGGGTGCTGCGGCCCAAGGCGGACGGGCACCAGGCCCACTTCTACTCCGTGGTCGCCCGGGACACCATCGACCAGGACTTCGCGGCGCACCGGCAGCGGTTCCTGGCGGAGCAGGGGTACGCGTACCGGATCATGGACGCGGACGAGCTGCTCACCGAGGGCTGACCGGTCACCCCTCGGGCAGGTTGAACACCAGCGCCAGGACGAACAGCCAGGGCAGCAGCGACAGGCCCGCCAGCCAGGCCCGCGGCACCGACCAGCGGCGGGTCCAGGGCAGCAGCCAGGAGGCCAGCCAGGCGCCGCCCGCGAGGAGGCCGCCGTAGAACAGGGTTCCGAAGATCATGTTCAGTGCGGTCGTCAGCGCCTGCGAGCAGTCGTCGGGTCCGCAGCTGTCGGTCGCCATCACGGACAGTCCGCCGAACAGGAACGCCACGGGTGCCAGCAGTCCCCCGAGCACGGTCGCGACGGTGGGCGCCACCCAGGCGTGCGGGTCCCGCTCGGCCCGTTCCTGCCAGGCGGACGGGACGGGGGCGGCGGCGTGGTGGTGGCTCATACGGCCAGTGAAGCGGCCGGGCGGTGGCCGGCGCACCGGCGCGGGTACTCAGCGGGGCGCGTCGGCGTACTCAGACGCCGAAGGGGCGGCGTGCGCCGACGTGGTGTCGGAGTACGCCGCCCCTGGAGCCGGAGCGCGGGACCTGGTGCGTCCCCTCATGAGGGCTACTTCGGGTCCTGGGCGAACCTGGCGGCCGACCAGAAGTAGCCGAGGACCGCCAGGCCCAGGCACCAGGCCACGGCCAGCCATCCGTTGTGGCCGATCTCCGTGCCGAGCAGCAGCCCGCGCAGGGTCTCGATGGCGGGCGTGAAGGGCTGGTACTCGGCGATCGGCTGGAACCAGCCCGGCATCCCGTCGACCGGGACGAAGGCGCTGGACAGCAGCGGCAGCAGGATCAGCGGCATCGCGTTGTTGCTGGCGGCCTCGGCGTTCGGGCTGACCAGGCCCATGCCGACGGCGATCCAGGTGAGCGCCAGGGAGAACAGCACCAGCAGCCCGAACGCGGCCAGCCACTCCAGGGCCGTGGCGTCCGTGGAGCGGAAGCCGATGGCCACGCCGACTGCGCCGACGAGGACCACGCTGGCGACCGACTGCAGCACGCTGCCGATGACGTGCCCGATGAGCACGGAGCCCCGGTGGATGGCCATGGTGCGGAAGCGGGCGATGATGCCCTCGGTCATGTCGTTGGAGACGGAGACCGCGGTGCCGATCGTGGTGGAGCCGATGGTCATCAGCAGCAGACCGGGCACGATGTAGGCGATGTACGCGGACCGGTCGCCTCCGCCGTCCCCGAGGCCGGCGCTCATCGCGTCGCCGAAGATGTAGACGAAGAGCAGCAGCAGCATGATCGGCGTGAGCAGCAGGTTCAGGGTGAGGGACGGGTAGCGCCGGGCGTGCAGGAGGTTGCGGCGCAGCATGGTGGACGAGTCGCGGACGGCGAGGGCGAGGTTGCTCATCGGACGGTCTCCTTGGGCTGGGCGGGGACGGTGGCGGGGCCGGTGAGGGCGAAGAACACGTCGTCGAGGTCGGGGGTGTGGACGGTGAGTTCGTCGGCTTCGATACCGGCGGCGTCCAGGTGGTCGAGGATGGAGCGCAGTTCGCGCTGGGTGCCGTCGCTGGGGAGCTGGAGGGCGAGGGCGTCGTCGTCCCGGGTGGCCTCGGTCAGCGTGGTGGCGGCGGTGCGGTAGGCGGCCGGGTCGGTGAAGCGGAGGCGGACGTGGCCGCCGGGGACGATCCGCTTGAGTTCGCCGGCGGTGCCCTCGGCGGCGATCCTGCCGTCGTGCAGTACGGCGATGCGGTCGGCGAGCTGGTCGGCCTCCTCCAGGTACTGGGTGGTGAGGAAGACGGTGACGCCGCCGGTGACGAGCTCGCGGATGATCTGCCACATGGTGTGGCGGGAGCGGGGGTCGAGTCCGGTGGTCGGTTCGTCGAGGAAGATGATCCGCGGGGAGCCGACCAGGGTCATGGCGATGTCGAGGCGGCGCTTCATGCCGCCGGAGTAGGTGGAGGCGGGCTTCTTTGCGGCCTCCACCAGGTCGAACCGCTCCAGCAGTTCGGCGGCCACCCGCCGCCCCTCACGGCGGGAGAGGTGGTGCAGGTCCGCCATCAGGAGCATGTTCTCCTCGCCGGTGATCAGACCGTCCACGGCGGAGAACTGGCCGGTGACCCCGATCGCGGCGCGCACGGCCTGCGGGTCGGTGGCGAGGTCGTGGCCGGCGACGCGCAGGTCGCCGGCGTCCGCGGTGACGAGGGTGGAGAGGATCTTGACGACGGTGGTCTTGCCGGCTCCGTTCGGGCCGAGCAGGGAGAAGATCGTGCCTTCCGGGACGGTCAGGTCGACGCCGTCGAGGACGGTCTTGTCGCCGTAGGACTTGCGCAGCCCGTGCGCCGCGATGGCCAAGCCGGTCATGAGGGGTTCTCCTTCGGGTGCCGTGGGGGTCACAGGCTGCGGGCGGTGATGTCGCCGTAGGCGGTGGTCGCGTGGAAGGCCAGGCCGGCGGCGGCGCCGTCGGTGTTGTTGAGCGTGTTGTGGACCCGGCCGTAGCCGGTGCCGGCGTCGAGGGAGGCGGAGACCCCGGGTGCGGCGCCGACGGAGATGTCGCCGTGCTCGGTGCGCAGCGTGACCGTGCCGCGCACGGCCTCGGTGACGTGGATATCGCCCTTCTGGGTGCTGATCTCGGCGGGACCGCCCAGGCGGCCGACCGAGACGTCGCCGTCGAGGACGGTGAGGCGGGCGCTCGCGGTCTCGTCGAGCTTGACCGGGCCCTGCGCGCCCTCGAAGACGACGTCGCCGAGCCGTCCGACACCCCGCAGCTCCGCGCCGGCGGTCTTCGCCTCGACGTGGGAGCCGGTGGGCAGCTGGACGGTGATCTCCACGGACCCGGACGGGCCGAGGAGCTGGTTCTTCGCCGGCCAGCCGTCGATCCGCAGGACGCCGTCGCCGTATTCGACCCTGGTCTGCTCCGCCGCCTTCGTGTCGCGGCTCTTCCCGGCGTCCGCGGGCAGGACCTCGACCACGGTGTCGGTCCGGTCGGCGGCGATGAACCGGATGCGGCCGGCGGGGACGTCGAGGGTGACGGAGATGGGGGCGGGGGTGTCGAACCGCATGGTGCGCTCCTTCGGGTCGTTGTTTCTAACACCGGAAACGCTACGTTGCGTTCATAGTTACGGCAACAGCTTCGTTGCACAGGAAGAAGATTTACGCAGCTCACAGTCGCAATATCGTTGCAACGGTTTGAAATCTAACGCAACGAACGAGCCTGATTCGTTGCAATGGATTGAGGGTGAACGCTATGCTGGAGCCACCACGGACCACGAAGGAGACCGCGTTGCCAGGAGGCAGGCTCACCCAGCAGGAACGCCAGCAGATCGCGACGGGACTGGCCGACGGGCTCGCCTACGCGGAGATCGCCCGGGGTCTGGACCGCCCCACCTCGACGATCACACGCGAGGTGATGCGCAACGGCGGCCCCGCCGGTTACCGCGCGGACCTGGCCCACCGCGCCACCGAGCACCGCGCCCACCGGCGCAGAAAGACCGCATCCCGGGGACCGAAGGCGCTCCAGGAGGAGCACGGGCGCGACGCGGAGGCCGTGCGCGCGTACGAGGAGACGCTCACCACCGTCTTCATAGCGACGGGCACGCCGAAAATGATGGCCAGGGTCATGTCCTGCCTGACCCTCACCGACAGCGGCAGCCTCACCGCCGCCGAACTCGCCCGGCGCCTCGAGGTCTCCCCGGCGTCCATCTCCAAGGCGGTCACGTTCCTGGAGGAACAGGGGCTCATCCGCCGGGAACGCGAAGAAGGCCGCCGTGAGCGCTACGTCGTCGACGACGACATCTGGCACCAGTCGATGATCGCCAGCGCCCGGTCCACCGCCCAGGTCGCCGAGACCTCACGGCAGGGCGTCGGCGTCATGGGGCGCGGCACACCGGCCGCCACGCGCCTGGAGAACATCGCTCGCTACCTCGACTTCATCTCGGAGGCGATCACCCGCGCCGCCGAGCAGGCCCGCGAGGTCCTCCACACGAAACCCGAAGGAACCTCGGACGGCACCGCCGGGCCGCGCCCGGATCACGGGTAGCCGGCCGGCCGCGGGCGCGACGGCCGCCGTGCGGGGGCGGAGGAAGGCGCCGCCTACCTGCGGCGGACGCCCGCCTCCTCGTCGTACTCACCGAGGATCATCACGTCGAAGGCGGCGCCGAGGAACACCCTCACGGCGCGCAGGGCACCACCGAGGCGGTACGGGTGACCGCCCGGGGCCGGGGCCGCGCCGGTCGGCCGCACCGGCGGTGTGGTGGGGTGGAGGATCGCTGCGCTCATGCCTCCATGGTTGCCGTCCGCCCCCGGCACGGGCATCGGCCGGAGGGACCGGCCCGCGGGCCCTCCGCGTACACCTCCGGAACGACCCCTCCCCCTCGGGCGGGACGGGACGTCCCCTAGGGGGCGGCGGATCGGCGGCCGATCGTGTCCAGCTCGGCGAGGTCCTCCTCGGACAGGGTCAGGCCCGCGCCGGTGATGTTCTCCCGCAGGTGCGCCACCGACGAGGTCCCGGGGATGAGCAGGATGTTGGGCGACCGGTGCAGCAGCCAGGCCAGGGCGACCGACATCGGGCGGGCGCCGAGCCGGGCGGCCACGGCCGAGAGCACCGAGGACTGCAGGGGGGTGAAGCCACCCAGCGGGAAGAACGGCACGTAGGCGACGCCCTGCTCGGCGAGCCGGTCGACGAGGTCGTCGTCCTGGCGGTGGGCGAGGTTGTAGAGGTTCTGCACGCAGACGAACGGGGCGATGGTCCGCGCCTCGGCGATCTGGTCGGCGGTGGCGTTGCTCAGGCCGAGGTGGCGGATCAGGCCCTGCCGCTGGAGGTCGACGAGGGTCCCGTAGGCCTCGGCGAGCGAGCCGGGCCGCGGGCCCGTGGCGTCGCCGAGGCGGAGGTTGACGAGGTCCAGCGTCTCGACGCCGAGGGCTTCGAGGTTGCTGTGGACGGCCCGGCGCAGGTCGTCCGGTTCACGGGCCGGGGGCCAGCCGCCCTGTGCGTCGCGGACCGCGCCGACCTTGGTCACGAGGTGCAGCGAGTCGGGGTAGGGGTGCAGCGCTTCGCGGATCAGCCGGTTGGTGACGTGCGGTCCGTAGGCGTCGGCGGTGTCGATGTGGGTGATGCCGAGGCGTACGGCCTCGCGCAGCACCGCGAGGGCGCCGTCGTGGTCGGCCGGCGGCCCCATCACGCCGGGGCCGGTCAGCTGCATGGCCCCGTAGCCGAACCGGGTGACGGTCAGGTCCCCCATCGTCCAGGTGCCACCGGGGAGGGACGGGGTGGATGTGGTCGGAGTGCTCATGCCCCCACCGTCCACGCCCCCGGCCGGCCCGCCCAGGTTCCTGCCGATCCTGGGAGTGACAGGGACAGGGACGGGCGGCACCGCGCGCCTAGCATGGGGGACATGCCTGAGGAGAACCTGCTCGGTGACTACCTCCGGGCGCGCCGGGAGCTGGTGACGCCCGAGGACATCGGACTGCCGGTGCACGGGATACGCCGGGTGCCGGGGCTGCGCCGGGAGGAGGTGGCCATGCTCGCCGGGATCAGCTCCGACTACTACCTGCGGCTCGAGCAGGGCCGCGACCGCAACCCGTCGGCGCAGGTCCTCGACGCGCTGGCCCGGGTGTTCCGGCTCGACGACACCGCCACGGGCTACCTCCACCAGCTCGCCGCGCCACGCCCCCGCACCCGCCGCCGGCCCCGGCGACGGACCGTTCCGCCGGCCACCGCACAGCTGCTCGGGGCGATCGGGCTGCCGGCCTTCGTGACGGACCGGACCCTCGACGTGATCGCGGCCAACGCGCTCGCCACCGCGCTGGTCCCGAGCGTACGGGTGGGGGAGAACCGGCTCCGGTCGTTCTTCCTCGACCCCGCCGAGCAGGCGCTGCACACGGACTGGACGCACACGGCGGCCCGGTGCGTCGCCGCGTTCCGCCGACGGCTCGGGTCGGACGTCGACGACCCGCGGGTCGTCCAGCTCGTCGGCGAACTGTCCCTGGCCAGCGAGGAGTTCCGGCGGGTGTGGGCACGCCACGACGTGCGGCCGCCGGGCAACGGGACGATCGGGATGAACCATCCGCAGGTCGGCCGGCTGAACCTCACCATGTCGAAACTGGACGTCGACGGCTCCGACGGGATGACGCTCGCGCTCTACCACGCCGAGCCGGGGACCGAGGACGCCGAGCGGCTCGCCCTGCTCGCCTCGCTGACCACGGGTCCGGGGCGACGGCCGGTCGGCGTGCCCGGCGTACGGGACACGGACGGTACGGCGCGTACGAGCTGACCGGGGCGGCCACGAGAGCGCACCCGCCCCGCCGTCCCATCTGGCGCCCCGTCCGCCGCTTCACCCGGCGTGCAAAACCGTTTGGACCGCACCGGCCCGGCGTCCTAGAATCTCCGCTCTTCCCCCGCCTCCCCTCACGGAGCGCCGCCGTCCGGACGGAAACCGGCCGGCATTTCGCCGCAGCAACCAGCAGCAGGTCCCCCGGAGGCACCCCCTTGCCCGCGTCCACACCGGTAGACAAGCCCGTAGACGAGCCCGTAGACGGCTCCGCGACCACCCTCGCGGACGATCCGCTCGCCCGCGAACGCTCCCACCTCGCCGCATCCCGTTCCGCGCTGCGCGCCATGCGCGAGGACGTCGAGGCCCTCGACATCAGCGACGTCACCGCGAACTGGGTCAACGCGGCCGCGCTGGCGCACCAGATCGAGGAGCGCGTCAAGGCGCTGGCCGACCTCAGCGACACCCCGCTGTTCTTCGGCCGCCTCGACTACCTGCACTCCCCCGGCGCCGAACAGGCCGAGGGCGCGGAGGGCGAGAGCTTCTACATCGGGCGCCGACATGTGCACGACGCGGACGGCGACCCGATGGTGATCGACTGGCGTGCGCCGGTGTCGCAGCCGTTCTACCGGGCGTCCAAGAAGGACCCGCAGGACATCGCGCTGCGCCGCCGCTTCGGCTACACCGGTGGCGACCTCACCGCGTACGAGGACGAGCACCTCTCCGACCCCGCGGAGGCTGCGACCACCAGCAGGCTGCTCCAGCAGGAGATCGAGCGCCCGCGCGTCGGCCCGATGCGGGACATCGTCGCCACGATCCAGCCGGAGCAGGACGAGATCGTACGGTCGGGGCTGTCCGGCAGCGTGTGCGTGCAGGGAGGTCCGGGCACCGGGAAGACGGCCGTCGGCCTGCACCGGGTCGCCTACCTCCTCTACGCCCATCGCGAGCGGCTGGCCCGCACCGGCACGCTGGTCGTCGGGCCGAACCGGTCCTTCCTGCACTACATCGAGCAGGTGCTGCCCGCGCTGGGCGAGCTGACGGTGGCGCAGGCCACGGTGGACGACCTGGTGGCGCACGTGGAGGTGCGCGGGACGGACGACGCGAGCGCGGCGGTGGTCAAGGGCGACGCCCGGATGGCGGAGGTCCTGCGCCGGGCCCTCTACTCCCACGTCACGATGCCCACCGAGCCGGTCGTGGTCGTGCGCGGCTCACGCCGCTGGCGGGTCCCGGCGTACGAACTGGAGGAGATCGTCCGGCAGTTGCTCGACCGCGACATCCGCTACGGGGCCGCCCGCGACGCCCTGCCGCAGCGCATCGCGCACGCCGTGCTGGTGCAGATGGAGCGGGCGGGCGAGGCACCGGACGACAGGGTGCAGGACGCGGTGGCCCGCAACGCGGCGGTGAAGGCGGCGGTGAAGGCGGTCTGGCCGGCCGTCGACCCGGCGAAACTGGTGCTGCGGCTGCTGAGCGACCCGGAGTTCCTTGCGGAGCACGCGGAGGGCCTGCTCGACGAGCAGGAGCGGAAGACGATCCTGTGGGCGAAGCCCGCCCGCTCGGTGAAGTCGGCGAAGTGGTCGGCGGCGGACGCGGTGCTGATCGACGAGGCGACCGACCTCGTCCAGCGCACGCACTCCCTCGGACACGTGGTGCTCGACGAGGCGCAGGACCTGTCCCCCATGCAGTACCGGGCGGTGGGCCGCCGCTGCACGACCGGTTCGGCGACCGTCCTCGGCGACCTGGCCCAGGGCACCACGCCGTGGGCGACGCGCAGTTGGGACGAGGCCCTGCTCCACCTGGGCAAACAGGACGCGGTGATCGAGGAGTTGACGGCCGGTTTCCGCGTCCCCACGGACGTCATCACCTACGCCTCCCGGCTCCTCCCCCACATCGCGCCGGGTCTGACCCCGGTGGTGTCGATCCGCGAGAACCCGGGCTTCTTCGAGGTCCGCCGGTCCTCAGGCCCGGACGACGTGCTCACCGCGTGCCGCGAACTGCTGTCTCGCGAGGGCTCGGTGGGCCTGATCGCGGCGGACGCCCGCGTCCCGGAGCTGGCGGATGCGCTGACGGCGGCGGGCATCACGTACGTCGCCCCCGGCGAGGAGACGACCCACGCCACCCGCCTGACCCTGGTCCCCGCCTCCCTGGCGAAGGGCCTGGAGTACGACTACGTGGTCCTGGACGAACCCCGCGCGGTGGTGGACGCCGAACCGGACGAACGCACCGGCCTGCGCCGCCTGTACGTGGCCCTCACCCGAGCGGTCTCAGGCCTGATCGTGACCCACACGACCCCCCTGCCGACCCAACTGACGTAACGCACCCACAGGCAGCCATGGCCACGGGCAGCCGTAGCCGCAGGCAGCCGCATGCCGCCGTAGTCGCGGGCAGTCGTGCCTCCCCCAGTGCCTTAAGGGCCTGGGAGGTACCCCCAGGGCGATGGGGGTCCCCCCGCCCGAGCGCAGCCGAGAGTGGGGGAGGGTGGGCGGTGGGGGTACCTCCCGCTCATGGGGGTCCCCCCGCTCGAGCGGAGTCGAGAGTGGGGGAGAAGCCGAGAGTGGGGGAGGCACCCCGCAAGCGCCGGGCGTCGCGACCCACCCCCGCCCGGCAACAGCCCCGCCCAGCCACCCCCGTCAAAAAGGAGCCCCGCTCAACCCCCCAGCACCCGCCGCCACTCGGCGACGGCTTCCGCCGACACGGGCCCGCCCCACCCCCCGGGACGGGCCGCCCCGCCGATGTGAAAGGCATCGATCCCGGCCTTCAGCAACAACGGCACGTGCTCCAGCCGCAACCCGCCCCCCACCAGCAACCGCTGCCCGTACCCCGGCTCCCCCCGCCGCCCCGCCTCCGCGAGCAGCGTCGGCATCCCCGCGTCGACCCCCTCGGCCGCCCCGGCCGTCAGGTACGTGTCCAGGCCGGGGAAGTCCGCGAGCTGCTTGCGCAGGGCGTCCCGGTCGGCGGCCCGGTCGATGGCCCGGTGGAACGTCCACCGGCACCCCTCCAGCACACCGGCGACCCGCTCCACCGCCCCCAGGTCCACGGCCCCGCCCGCGTCGAGGAACCCGAGCACGAACTCCTCCGCCCCGGCCTCGCGCATCGCGCGCGCGGCAGCCACCAGCCGCTCGACGTCCCCCGCGGCGAACCCGTCCGCCAGCCGCAGCATCACCCGCGCCGGGATGTCCACGGCCGCCCGGATCCCCGCGACCGTCGCCGCCGAGGGCGTCAGTCCGTCCGCCGCCATGTCGGTCACCAGCTCGAGGCGGTCCGCACCTCCGGCCTGGGCGGCCACCGCGTCCTCGACGTCGAGGGCGATCACCTCCAGGACTGCACGCTTGCTCATGGGGCCCCATTCCTCGGCGTCAGACGGCGGCTACAGGTCTAGTCCAATCCAAGACTACGCCCGACCACCGGTCCGGGGCCGCCCCTCCCCTCCCCTCACCCCCCGAAGATGTTCAGCTCCGCCGCCTCCACCCCGGCCAGCTCGTACGCGGCACCGTCCACCGGACGCCCCGCGTACAGCCGTACGAGCGTCGGCCCGTCGCCGATGTAGCGGGCCGGGGGACGGTCCCCCGTGGCGTCGCCCAGGCGCAGCGGCTCGTCGGCGTCGTCGAGGTCGGCGTGCAGCGGCAGGTGGCCCTTCCGGCCGGTCACCTGGCCCAGCAGGGCGAGCGCGTACGGCAACCCCGCGCCCGCGTACGCGCCCTGTTCCCCGAGCGCGACCCGTACGTCCCCGGCGTGCACCCACTCGCCCAGCGCGAGGGCGTCCAGCGCCCCGTCCGCCCCGGCGATCACGGGCCCCGCCCCGGTCATCCCGCGCTCCAGCTCGTCCACGACCCGGGCGTTCGTCCACCCGGCCCGCTCGGCGATGTCCCGCTCATTGCTCTCGGGCGAGAACGCCCCTTCCCCGAACCGCCGCTCCAGGACCCGGGTGAACGCGGCCGAGCAGTGCGCCAGCACGTCCCGCACCGTCCACCCCGGACACGCCGCCACCGGCAACGCGAAGTCCGCGTCGTCGCGCCCCCGCAGCAACGGGACCAGCGCGTCCCGCTCGACGGCCAACAACCGCCCCGGCAGCTCCGGGTCCCGTACGTTCCGCACATCCGCAGGAGTCGTCATACCGCCCACGCTAGTGCGGCGGGGGCGCGCGGCCCACTGGACGTCGGCCGGCGGCCGGGGCGGACAATGGGCCCATGGCCGACACCGACGCCCTGCGTGACCGCTGGCTGCTCACCCTCCTCTCGGCACGGGACGGCGCGTGCTTCCCCGAGCCGTACCAGTACGCCGACGCCTTGCTGCGCCGCTGGTCGGAGCCCCAGCGGCGCTACCACACGCTCACCCACCTGACCGCCGTCCTGGACCACATCGACGTGCTGGAGGAGTACGCCGACGACCCGGACGTCGTACGGCTCGCCGCCTGGTTCCACGACGCGGTCTACCTGCCGGACCGGTCCACCAACGAGGAGCGGTCCGCCCGGCTCGCCGAGCGCGCGCTGCCGGAGGCCGGGGTGCCCGCGGAGAAGACCGCCGAGGTGGCCCGGCTGGTGCGGCTCACCGTCACGCACGACCCGGCCGACGACGACCGGGACGGGCAGGTGCTGTGCGACGCCGACCTGGCGATCCTCGCCGCGCCGCCGTCGTCGTACGCCGCCTACACCGCCGCCGTCCGCGAGGAGTACCACTTCGTGCCGAACGAGGCGTTCCGCGCGGGACGGGCCGAGGTGCTGCGGCGACTCCTCGCCCTGCCACGCCTGTTCCGCACCCCGTACGGGCGGGAGCACTGGGAGGCCACCGCCCGCCACAACATGCGCGGCGAGCTGGAAATGCTGTCGACCGCGCCCGCGCCGCCCGCCTAGCCTGCCCCGCATGCGTGCTGTGGGAGCGGAACAGGTGGAGGAAGCCGTCGCGGACTGCGTGGCGGCGCTGGGGGCGGTCACCGACCGGGATTGGACGGGGGTGCGGGCCGGGCGGCTGGAGTGGAGCTGCCGGAAGACGGCGGCGCACATCGCGAGCGATCTCATCGCGTACGCGGGACAGCTCGCCGGACGGGCCCGGAACGCGTACGTGCCCTTCGAGATCACGCTCGAGGGAAGCGAGGACGGCCTGGACGCCGCCGACAACGCGGGCACCCTCCAGGTGATCACCACGACCGGCGCCCTGCTCGCCGCCGCCGTCCGCACCACCCCGCGCGCGGTCCGCGCCTTCCACCCGTACCCGTTCCGGCACGCGAACCGTGAGGGCTTCGCCGCGATGGGCGTCGCCGAGGTGCTGCTGCACACGCACGACATCGCCGAGGGAATGGGCATCGGCTACGAGCCGCCGGCCGAACTGGCCTCCTTCGCCCTCACCCGGATCTTCCCGCGGGTCCAGCCGGGGCCCACGCCGTGGCGGACGCTGCTGTGGGCCACCGGGCGCGGTGATCTGCCGGGCCGGGAGCCCGTCACCGGGTGGCGCTGGAGCAACAACCCGGTGCTCCGGTCGGAGCGGCTGGCCCTGGAGGGCGTCACCCCGGCGACCGCCGCCGACCTGTCCCTGGCGGGTGACGGCGGTCACGAGTGGGTCGGCGGGGCCGCCGCCGACGGCACCCGCGAAGGCGCCGGGATCATGGTCCGGCAGTACGAGGAGGGCGTGTTCCACCCGGAGTGGGGCATGTACGTGCTGGTCCGGCGGGACGACGACCGCGCGGTGGGCGCGATGGGCTTCCACGGTGTCCCGGACGGGGACGGCCGCGTGGAGATCGGCTACGACCTGGTCGTGGGCGCCCGCGGCCACGGTTACGCCACCGAGGCGCTGCGCACGCTGTCGCGCTGGGCGCTGGAGCAGGACGGCGTACGGACGGTGGCCGCCGTCGTCGAGCAGGAGAACGTGCCCTCGCAGAAGGTCGTCACCCGGGCCGGTTTCACCGAGGTGTCCCGGCAGGAGGGGCAGATCTCCTACGAACTCCGGGGCTGAGCCGCGCCCTTGCGGCGCCGCAGCCCCGCCCCGTGCAGCAGCCGCACCACCTCGCGGCTGCTGACCTCGACCGCCCCGGCGCGCACCGCGTCGGCGTACCGGTGCCGGGGGATGTCGTAGTGGTCGCGTTCGAAGGCGCGGCGGGGGACGCCCAGGCGGTCGGCGAAGGCGTGCAGTTCGTCGTAGGAGAGGTCGCTGACGAGGTGGGACCACATCCGGCCGTGGCCCGGCCAGGTGGGCGGGTCGATGTAGACGGTCACGAGGAGCCCGCTCCGCCCGCGGCCCCGTCCAGTCCGCCCACGGCCGCGACCCTCACGCCCGCCTTGTGGCACACCCAGTGCGGATCGGGGCCGAGTTCCGGCTCCACGTCCAGCGCGTGCGGGTCGCCGGTGCCGCAGACCGGGCACAGCGGCCAGCGGCCGTACCGTTCCAGCAGGGCGTCCTGTACGTCCTGGGCGACCAGGCCGGCCAGGAACCCGGCGCCGTCCGGCCACTGCTCCACCCACCAGCGCCGGTGCGTGACGGACTCCTCGACGAGGGAGACCACGTCCGCCTCGGCGGCCTCGCGCGCGACCAGATCGGCGAGCACGAGGGCGCGTGCCGCGTGCAAGGCTTGTTCCAGGGGGTTGATTGGGTGGGGTCCGGGGGCGCCGGGTTCGCCGTGGGGGTCCATGTCCCCATTGTGCGCACTCTTGACCACACGACCGGAACGAAAATATCTTTCATACCGTGACCCGTGAAGTGAAGGAAATTTTCGGAAACGGTCCGGGCGGCGGTACGCCTGCCGTGCCCGCCCCTCCCGCGCCCGCCGCCCTGGCGGCCAAGGTGCGCACGCTGGCGCCGTCGATGACCCGTTCCATGCAGCGGGTCGCCGAGGCCGTCGTCGACGACCCGGCCGGCTGCGCGGCCCTCACGGTCACCGGGCTCGCCGAACTCACCGGCACCAGCGAGGCCACCGTCGTCCGCACCGCCCGCCTGCTCGGCTACCCCGGCTACCGCGACCTGCGCCTCGCGCTGGCCGGGCTCGCCGCCCAGCAGCAGTCCGGGCGCGCGCCCGCCATCACCACCGACATCGCGGTGGACGATTCCCTGGCCGACGTCGTGGCGAAACTCGCCTACGACGAGCAGCAGACCCTCGCCGACACCGCGGCCGGACTGGACACCGTGCAGCTCGCGGCGGCCGTGACCGCCCTGGCCGGGGCCCGCCGCACCGATGTGTACGGCGTCGGCGCGTCGGGGCTCGTCGCCCAGGACCTCACCCAGAAGCTGCTGCGCATAGGCCTGCTGGCGCACGCCCACAGCGACCCGCACCTCGCCGTCACCAACGCGGTGCAGCTGCGGTCGGGCGACGTGGCGATCGCCATCACGCACTCCGGGTCGACCGGGGACGTCATCGAACCGCTCCGGGTCGCCTTCGAGCACGGGGCGACGACGGTGGCGGTCACCGGACGTCCGGACGGTCCCGTCACGCAGTACGCCGACCACGTCCTGACCACGTCCACGGCACGGGAGAGCGAGCTGCGGCCGGCCGCGATGTCGTCCCGGACGGGACAACTGCTGGTGGTGGACTGTCTGTTCGTGGGGGTCGCCCAGCGGACGTACGAGTCGGCGGCGCCGGCGCTGTCCGCGTCGTACGAAGCGCTGGCGCACCGGCACCGGGTGCCTCGTAAGAGCCCCTAGGGGCTGGTCCTGTGCTTCGACCGCGGCCGGTCCGGGGCCGGTCGCGCCCACGCGGCGGAGCCGCACACGTCACAGCCCCGCGCCCCTGGGGGAGCTCTCCCACCCCGAGCTGGAAAGTCACCGTCATGTCTACTTCTCACCACGACCTTCGCGCCCAGCTGGAGACACTGACCACCGAGGCGTTCCGGCCCGAGCTGGCGGACGTCGACCGGTTGCCGACCCTCGACATCGCGCGGCTGATGAACGGCGAGGACGCCACCGTGGCCGGTGCCGTGGCCGAACAGGTGCCGGCGATCGCCGCCGCCATCGACGCCGTCGCCGAGCGGATGGCCCGCGGCGGACGGCTGGTCTACGCGGGCGCCGGTACCGCCGGCCGGCTGGGGGTGCTGGACGCCTCCGAGTGCCCGCCCACCTTCAACACCGACCCGGCGCGGGTCGTCGGCCTGATCGCGGGCGGCCCCGACGCCCTGGTCACCTCGGTGGAGGGCGCCGAGGACTCGCGCGAGCTGGCCGAGTCCGACCTGGCCGCGCTGGAGCTGACCGCCGACGACACGGTGGTCGGGGTCTCCGCCTCCGGCCGCACCCCGTACGCGGTCGGCGCCGTCGCGTACGCCCGTGCGCGCGGCGCCCTCACCGTGGGGCTGGCCTGCAACCGGGGCAGTGCGCTGGCGGCGGCCGCCGAGCACGGCATCGAGGTCGTCGTCGGCCCGGAGTTCCTCACCGGCTCCACGCGTCTGAAGGCCGGTACGGCGCAGAAGCTGGTGCTGAACATGCTGTCGACGATCACGATGATCCGGCTCGGCAAGACGTACGGGAACCTGATGGTCGACGTGCGGGCCTCCAACGAGAAGCTGCGCGCCCGTTCCCGCCGCATCGTCGCGCAGGCGACGGGCGCGGCGGACGACGACGTCGAGCGCGCCCTGGCCGCCACGGGCGGCGAGGTCAAGGACGCGATCCTGGTCGTCCTGGCGGACGTGGACGGCCCGACGGCCGCCCGCCTGCTCGCGGAGTCCGACGGCCACCTGCGGGCGGCGCTCGCCAGGGCGCGGGAGTAGCACAAGCCCGTGGGCGGATACTGGAGAGCACCCGACCCGGAGACGAACCATGAACCACGCGCAGCTCACCGCCCTGGGCCGCGCCCTGCGCGTGCTCGGGGAGCACGGCGAGGCGCTGTCCGCCGACACCCCGGACGCCCGGCTGCACGAAGTGAAGGACGACCTGAAGCGGGCCCTGGACCTGCTGGAGGAGAGCGTCACCACGGCCGCGCCCAGCACGCGCTGCGCCGAGCACCCGACCGGACCGGTCGACAAGAGCGCCCCCGACCTGTGCCTGCTCTGCGAGACCCGGCGCCGTACCGCCCGCCGCGCCGAGTTCAACGGCCCGGCCCCCCAGGCCCGGCCCGCCGAGCCCGCGCCGTCCCGGTACGGGGTGCGCGCGGACCGGCCGCAGCCGCAGCAGCGCTGGCTGCCGGAGCTGTGGAACGGGCAGGCGTGGCAGCTGTGCGGCACCCCGCGCCGGGACCGGCGCGAGGCGGAGCTGTACATCGCGGCCCAGCGGCGCGGGCCCCGTGCGGCCATGGCGTACCGGATCGTGCACGAGTTCACCGACTACGAGGTGCTGCGCGTGTGGGGGACGCCGGTGCGGGTCGACATCGAGCCGATGGGCAATCCCTGAGCCGGTCCGGGGCGCGCCCCGGACCCGGACGGCCCGAACGGCCCGGCCGACCGGAGCCGGCCCTCTCCTCCCCCTCCACGGCCCGGTCCCCCGGGGACGTTCCCGGAGCTCGTCCGGAACGCCTCGTCGGCCGCGTCCGGCCGCCGTGACGGCGAACGGCCGCCGCACCGGGAGGATTCCGGGGCGGCGGCCGTCGGCCGCGGTGAACCGCGCCTACGCCTTGGAGGCCGCCCTCGTGGGCTCCTCGGTCAGGCCCTCCGCGGCGGCGTGCGCGTCCGCCGCCCCGGCCGGCCGGCGCGGGATGAAGGCGGCGATGGCGAAGCCGATGAGCGCGGCCCCGGCGCCGAGCGCCAGGACGGTGCGGAAGCCGTCCTCGCCGGGCAGCGCGTACGAGCCGAACCGCGTGGTCATCTGCGCCAGGACGACACCGGCGACGGCGCTGGCGACGGAGGTGCCGATGGAGCGCATCAGGGTGTTGAGGCTGTTGGCGGCGCCGGTCTCGGAGGCGGGCACCGCGCCCATGATGAGGGCGGGCATCGCACCGTAGGTGAAGCCGATGCCGGCGCCGATGACGCAGGACGCCAGCACGAAGTGCCAGACCTCGCTCATGAGCAGGACGTTCAGGCCGTAGCCGGCGGCCACGATCAGGGCGCCGATCATCAGCGTCACCTTCGGGCCCTTGGCGCGGGAGACCAGCGCGGAGACGGGCGCCAGCGCCATCATCACCAGGCCGGACGGGGCCATGACCAGTCCGGCGGCGAGCAGGGACTGGCCGAGGCCGTAGCCGGTCTGCTCGGGCAGCTGGAGCAGCTGCGGGATGACCAGGGACATGGAGAACATGCCGAAGCCGATCGCCACCGAGGCGAGGTTGGTGATCAGCACCTGGGGGCGGGCGGTGGTGCGCAGGTCCACCAGCGGCTGCTCGACGCGCAGTTCGAAGAAGCCCCACGCCAGCAGGGTGACGACGGCCGCCGCGAACAGACCGAGGGTGGTGCCGCTCCCCCAGCCCCAGTCGGCGCCCTTGGAGATCGCCAGCAGCAGGCAGACCAGTCCGGTCGCCATGCCGGCCGCGCCGGCCAGGTCGAACCGTCCGCCGGTGCGCACCTTCGACTCCGGCACCAGGACCAGGACCAGGAGCAGGGCGACGACGCCGAGGGCGGCGGAGGTCCAGAACAACGCGTGCCAGTCGAAGTTGTCGGCGATCAGTGCGGCGGCGGGCAGGCCGAGGGCGCCGCCGACGCCGAGCGAGGCGCTGATCATCGCGGTGGCCGAGCCGAGCCTCTCCGCGGGCAGTTCGTCGCGCAGGATGCTGATGCCGAGCGGGATCACACCGGACGACAGGCCCTGCAGGGCGCGGCCGACGATCATCGGGACCAGGGAGTCGCTGAGTCCGGCGACGACGGAGCCGACGACCAGCATGGCCATGCTGACCAGCAGCATGCGGCGCTTGCCGTACATGTCGCCGAGACGGCCCATGACCGGGGTGGCGACGGCGGCGGCGAGCAGGGTGGCGGTGATGGCCCAGGCGGTGTCCGACGCCGAGGCGTTCAGGTACTGCGGCAGCTGTCCCACGATCGGGATCACCAGGGTCTGCATCAGCGAGACCACGATGCCGCTGAAGGCCAGTACGGGCACCACGGCACCGGTCTTGGGCGGCGCGGCGGTGCCGGTCGTGTCGGATCGGGCGGGTGTGTCGGACATGAAGGAGATCTCCGTGAGGACTCAAACCTACTTGACTCAGGCAACTTTATGGCGGTTGATTGACTTAAGCAAGTTAAAACGGAGTGACGGGGGGATGACGCACACGGCGGTGCGGCGCCCCCCTCGGCCGGGGGACGCCGCACCACATCACCGCCGGCCGGGCCGGCCGGCTCGGCTCAGCTCAGCGTCTGCAGGGACGCCGCCTCGTACGGCGTCAGCTCGTCGAAGCGGCCGGCCAGCACCTTGGCCGCCCACTGCGGGTCCTGGAGCAGCGCGCGGCCCACGGCGACGAGGTCGAACTCGTCCCGCTCCATCCGGTCGAGCAGGTTGTCGATGCTGCCGAGTTCGGCGCCCTGCCCCTGGAAGGCGTTGAGGAACTCGCCGTTCAGGCCGACCGAGCCGACCGTGATGGCGGGCTTCCCGGTCAGCTTCTTCGTCCAGCCGGCCAGGTTGAGGTCGGAGTCGTCGAACTCCGGGAGCCAGTAGCGGCGCGTGGACGCGTGGAAGGCGTCGACGCCGGCCTCGGCGAGCGGGGCGAGGATCGCCTCCAGCTCCTGGGGCGTCTCGGCGAGCCGGGCGTCGTAGGCGTCCTGCTTCCACTGCGAATAACGGAAGATCACCGGGAACTCGGGCGAGACGGCGTCGCGCACCGCCGCCACGACCTCCGCCGCGAACCGGGCACGGGCCACCGGGTCGCCGCCGTAGGCGTCGGTGCGGCGGTTGGTGCCGGACCACAGGAACTGGTCGATGAGGTAGCCGTGGGCGCCGTGCAGCTCCACGCCGTCGAAGCCGATGCGCTCGGCGTCGGCGGCGGCCCGCGCGAACGCGCCGACGACGTCGTCGATGTCGGCCTGCGTCATCGCCTTGCCCTTGCCCTCGGTGCCGTCCGTGCGCACCCCGGACGGACCGATCGCCGGGGCGTCCGGGTACGGCTCCTGGCCCTGCTCGCGGACCATGCCGATGTGCCAGAGCTGCGGCACGATCGTGCCGCCCGCCGCGTGCACCGCCTCGGCGACCTTCGCCCAGCCCGCGAGCTGCTCCTCCCCGTGGAACCGCGGCACCCGGTCGCTCAGCCCGGCCGACTCGTGGCCGACGTACGTGCCCTCGGTGACGATCAGGCCGACACCGGCCGCGGCGCGGCGGGAGTAGTACGACACCACGTCCTCCCCGGGAACACCGCCCGGCGAGAACATCCTGGTCATCGGCGCCATGGCGATGCGGTTGGGGACGGTCAGGCCGTTGATCGTGGTGGGCCGGGAGAGAATCGCGGCCGCTCGGGCGGCCGTGTCCGGGGAGGTGACGGTCACGTGGGGGCTCCTCTGCGTCGAATACCGGTCGGTATATGTGCGTGCATCAAATGCACGTTCAGCGGAACCGGGAAGTGAGAGGAGGCATTCCCGTCGGAGCCCCGATGTGACCCCGGTCACGGAACTCCGTGCCGCGCACCGGGACGCGGTCACCCGGTGAGGACACGCCTGCCGCGCTTCGGCCTGTATGCGGACGGGGAAGGGCCGGCGCGCTCGCCGACGGAGCCGTGGCGGCCCGCGGTGCCCGGCTCGTCGGGCGGACCGTCCTGCGCACCCTGCCGGAGAGTGGGATGACGACCGCCGACCTCTACGACCACCTGACGGACCGGTGGGCCCGGGAGCACCCGGGCGGAAGCGGCGGCGCGCGGGAGCCGGTCGAGCCGCGGGTCCGCCCGGTGTGCTCGCCGCGGACCTGGCGGGCGGTCCGCAAGGCGGTGCCGCGGGGCCTGTGCCCGCAGGGCACGGCACCGCACGTCTGCCGCGTGCCGTGGTGCGCCGCCTGAGACGCCCGAGGGCGGCACCCCCTGTCGGAACAGGGGGTGCCGCCCTCGGCCGTACGACGGACGGATCCGATCCTCGGGAGGATCAGAAGTCCATGTCACCGCCCGGCATGCCGCCGCCGGCCGGGGCCGCGGCCTTCTCCGGCTTGTCGGCGATGACGGCCTCGGTGGTGAGGAACAGCGCGGCGATGGAGGCGGCGTTCTGCAGGGCGGAACGGGTCACCTTCGCCGGGTCGATGATGCCTTCCTTGACCAGGTCGACGTACTCGCCGGTCGCGGCGTTCAGGCCGTGGCCCGGGGTCAGGTTGCGCACCTTCTCCACCACGACGCCGCCCTCGAGGCCGGCGTTGACGGCGATCTGCTTCAGCGGGGCCTCGAGCGCCAGCTTGACGGCGGCGGCACCGGTGGCCTCGTCGCCCTCGAGCTCCAGCTTCTCGAAGACCTGGGAGGCCTGCAGCAGGGCCACGCCACCACCGGCGACGATGCCCTCCTCGACGGCGGCCTTCGCGTTGCGGACGGCGTCCTCGATGCGGTGCTTGCGCTCCTTGAGCTCCACCTCGGTGGCGGCACCGGCCTTGATGACCGCGACACCGCCGGCGAGCTTCGCCAGGCGCTCCTGCAGCTTCTCGCGGTCGTAGTCCGAGTCGCTGTTCTCGATCTCGGCGCGGATCTGGTTCACGCGGCCCTGGACCTGGTCGGCCGAGCCCGAACCGTCGACGATGGTGGTCTCGTCCTTGGTGATGACCACCTTGCGGGCCTTGCCCAGCAGGTCGAGGGTGGCGTTCTCCAGCTTGAGGCCGACCTCCTCGGAGATGACCTCGCCGCCCGTGAGGATGGCGATGTCGCCGAGCATGGCCTTGCGGCGGTCGCCGAAGCCCGGGGCCTTGACGGCGACGGACTTGAAGGTGCCGCGGATCTTGTTGACGACCAGGGTCGACAGGGCCTCGCCCTCGACGTCCTCGGCGATGATCAGCAGCGGCTTGCCCGACTGCATGACCTTCTCCAGGAGCGGGAGCAGGTCCTTGACGTTGGAGATCTTGGAGTTCGCGATCAGGATGTACGGGTCGTCGAGGACGGCCTCCATACGCTCCATGTCGGTGGCGAAGTACGCCGAGATGTAGCCCTTGTCGAAGCGCATGCCCTCGGTGAGCTCGAGCTCCAGACCGAAGGTCTGGGACTCCTCGACGGTGATGACGCCTTCCTTGCCGACCTTGTCCATCGCCTCGGCGATGAGCTCGCCGATCTGGGTGTCGGCGGCGGAGATGGAGGCCGTGGAGGCGATCTGCTCCTTGGTCTCGACGTCCTTCGCCTGCTCGAGCAGGGCGCCGGAGACGGCCTCGACGGCCTTCTCGATGCCGCGCTTCAGAGCCATCGGGTTGGCGCCGGCGGCCACGTTGCGCAGGCCCTCGCGCACCAGGGCCTGGGCGAGGACGGTCGCGGTGGTCGTACCGTCACCGGCGACGTCGTCCGTCTTCTTGGCGACTTCCTTGACCAGCTCGGCGCCGATCTTCTCGTACGGGTCCTCGAGCTCGATCTCCTTGGCGATGGAGACACCATCGTTGGTGATCGTGGGGGCGCCCCACTTCTTCTCGAGGACGACGTTGCGGCCCTTGGGGCCGAGCGTCACCTTGACGGCGTCCGCGAGCTGGTTCATGCCGCGCTCGAGGCCGCGCCGCGCCTCCTCGTCGAACGCGATGATCTTGGCCATGTGAAGTGGTCCCTCCAGGACTGGGGGTGATTCCTTCGGACCGCGCCCGCGCCCGCGACGGACGGCTCGCCGGCCCCGTGGTTCCTTGCCCCACACGGCCCGCGGGCCTCACCGACCCGGTCCTTCGTTGTCACTCTCACCTTCAGAGTGCTAACGCCAATGATTAGCACTCGACCCACCCGAGTGCAAGGCGCGCCCGCGAAGCGGGCTCGTCGAGGGGTGGCGGCCGGGTGACGGGTGGGCGCAAGCGCCCATGGGGCGCACACGGGGCGCTCAGCCGCACGCGAACGTCGCCGCGCACCCCCCTGGGCACGGCGAAGGGCCCGCACCCCTGGGGGTGCGGGCCCTTCGTCGGCAGAAGATGCGTGCGGCTGATGGCGCGTTCAGGCGCTGAGACGAACCATGTCGGCCTGCGGGCCCTTCTGACCCTGCGAGATCTCGAACTCGACCCGCTGGCCTTCTTCGAGGGTGCGGTAGCCGTCCATCTGGATCGCGCTGTAGTGGACGAAAACATCCGCACCACCGTCGACCGCGATGAAGCCGTACCCCTTCTCCGCGTTGAACCACTTGACGGTGCCCTGAGCCATGCCTAACTCCCCTATTACTGGCCCTTGCACGGATCCGCACTTCGCGGATCCGGGTCAGACCTCACCCCCCAATGGTTGGGGGCGTGCGCCGGAACGCGTCGACCGCGGCTGAATGTATCTGTCCAACTGCCGTCTGCAACAGGTCAGTCGGACGAGAAATCTTGGCGGCGCCGGTCCGGAATGTGGTGAGAATTCACCCGATTCCAGGGCAAGTCGGGCCGCACAAAGGGCGCAAATGGCGCGAAAGGGCCGACACTTTGGCTGCATTCAGTCGGACCCGCGGCAGGAAATCAGTGTTTCCGGTCGATGGACCGGGAGCGCGTTCCCCAACTCTACCGCGCTCAATCCCATGGAATTGCCCCCTCCGCTTCTCTCACGGAGGGGGCAATGACCCGGACACCGGGTAACCGTCATTACCGAAGGTAATGATCAGCCTCCGGCCACCGCCGGGATGATCGACACGCCGGCCCCGTCCGGGGTGGCCGTCTCGAGCCCCTGCTCGAACCGCACGTCGTCGTCGTTGACGTACACGTTCACGAACCGCCGCAGCTTGCCCTGGTCGTCCAGCACCCGGGCGGCGATCCCGGCGTGGTTCTTCTCCAGGTCCGAGATGACCTCGCCGAGGGTCGCGCCCTCGGCGGCGACCTCGGCCTGCCCACCGGTGTAGGTGCGCAGGATGGTGGGGATACGGACAGTCACGCTCACTTCGAAACCTCCGGAAGGGACAGCACCCTGGGGGCGCGGGACGGTGTGTGACATGCGGCTGCCGCCGCGCGGGCACGGCCGGCCACAACGGACCCGCGGACGAACGACTCAGACAAGCCCGGCCTCACGGAACGACTCCAGACTGGGACGGATCGTCGCGGTCAGCCCGGTGCCGGCCACCGCGTCCAGCGTCTTCAGACCGTCCCCGGTGTTGAGCACGACCGTGGTCAGGGACGGGTCGAGCGCCCCGCTCTCCAGCAGCTTCTTCGTCACGCCGACCGTGACACCCCCCGCGGTCTCCGCGAAGATCCCCTCGCTCCGGGCGAGCAGCTTGATCGCGTCGACGATCTGCCCGTCCGTGACGTCCTCCACCGCCCCGCCCGTCCGACGGGCGATGTCCAGCACGTACGGCCCGTCCGCAGGGTTCCCGATCGCCAGCGACTTGGCGATCGTGTCCGGCTTCTGCGGGCGGACGACGTCGTGCCCCGCCTTGTACGCGGTGGACACCGGCGAGCACCCCTCGGCCTGCGCGCCGAAGATCTTGTACGGCCTGTCCTCGACCAGACCGAGCTCGATCAGCTCCCGCAACCCCTTGTCGATCTTCGTGAGCTGCGAGCCGGAGGCGATCGGGATCACGATCTGGTCCGGGAGCCGCCAGCCGAGCTGCTCGCAGATCTCGTACGCGAGGGTCTTGGACCCCTCCGCGTAGTACGGCCGCAGGTTGACGTTGACGAAGCCCCAGCCCTCGCCGGCCGGGTCGCCGATCAGCTCGGAACAGAAACGGTTCACGTCGTCGTAGTTGCCCTCGATGCCGACGAGCTCACCGCCGTAGACGGCGGCCATGACGACCTTGCCCTGCTCCAGGTCGTGCGGGATGAACACGCAGGACCGGAAGCCCGCCCGGGCCGCGGCGGCGCCCACCGCGCCGGCGAGGTTGCCGGTGGAGGAGCAGGAGAGGGTGGTGAAGCCGAAGGCGCGGGCGGCCTCGATGGCCTGGGCGACGACACGGTCCTTGAAGGAGTGCGTCGGGTTGCCGGAGTCGTCCTTGACGAACAGCTTGCCGGCGTCGACGCCCAGCTCACGCGCCAGGTTGTCGGCCTGGACGAGCTTGGTCCAGCCGGGGTTCAGGTTCGGCTTGGCCGCCACGTCCGCCGGGACGGGCAGCAGCGGCGCGTAGCGCCAGATGTTCGCGGGTCCCGCCTCGATCCGCTTGCGGAGCTCCTCGGCGTCGTGGGCCGAGAAGTCGTACGCGATCTCCAGCGGGCCGAAACACTCCTCGCAGGCGAAGACGGGGCCGAGGGGGACCCGGTGTCCGCATTCGCGGCAGGAGAGCGCGGCGGCGGGGCCCAGGTCGACGGAGTTCGCGGCGGCGGAATCGGTGGTGCTTGCAACGGTCTGCACAGCCATGGAGGCGAGGCCCTTTCTCCTCATCTTCCTCACGACGCACCTCGCCGTGAGACGGATTTGGCACCTTCCCTAGCCGGGAGCCTCGCCACGTCCGTGTGACAAGAACCGACTGGAGGGTTGCCGGGGCTTCATCGGGCCGTATCCCTCTGCCCCTCTGGATGAGCGGTGTTCAGTTGTCTTCCGCGCGGTGACCCCGGCATGCGGTGGTCATCGGCGTTGTTCAAGACTGTAACCGAAGGCCTGCATGGTTGAGATAGTCGTCCGAACCGCGAGATGGATCACAGGCCAGTGAGGAGTCCGGGACCGTGCTGGAAGAAGTCGAGCGCTGGCTGACCGACCGGTCCTGGTCGGTGGCCGACCGCCCGCTCCACCGGATGCTGGCGGCGAAGCGCGCGACGGGGCAGACGGTGAGCGTGGTGCTGCCCGCGCTCGACGAGGAGGCGACGGTCGGCGACATCGTGTCGGCGATCCGGCACGACCTGGTGCTCCAGGTCCCGCTGGTCGACGAGGTGGTGGTGGTCGACTCCGGTTCGACCGACCGCACGGCCGAGGTGGCGGCGGCCGCGGGCGCGCGCGTGGTGCACCGGGACGCGATCCTGCCCCGGATACCGGCGGTCCCCGGCAAGGGCGAGGTGCTGTGGCGCTCCCTGCTCGTCACCCGCGGCGACATCGTGTGCTTCGTCGACGCGGACCTGCGGGAGTTCTCCTCCGACTTCGTCTCCGGCATCGTCGGCCCGCTGCTCACCGAGCCGGACGTGCAGCTGGTCAAGGCCATGTACGACCGCCCCCTCGGCTCGGCGGCCGGTCAGGGCGGCCGGGTCACGGAGCTGATGGCCCGCCCGCTGCTGAACATGCACTGGCCCCGGCTCGCCGGCTTCGTCCAGCCGCTCGGCGGCGAGTACGCGGCCCGCCGGAGCCTGCTGGAACAGCTCCCGTTCCCGGTCGGGTACGGCGTCGAGCTCGGCATGCTGGTCGACGCCCTGCACCTGGCCGGCCTGGACGCCCTCGCCCAGGTCGACGTCGGCGTGCGTATCCACCGCCACCAGGACGGCCAGGCCCTCGGCCGGATGGCCGCCGCCATCTACCGCACCGCCCAGCTCCGCCTGGCCCGCGGCCATCTGATCCGCCCGTCCCTCACCCAGTTCGAGCGCACCGGCGACACCTTCGAACCCCGTACGTACTCCGTCGACACCGAGGAACGGCCCCCGATGGCGGAGATCGCGGAGTACCGGGCGCGGAGGGTGGCCTGACCCGTATACGGCCGATCACGCGCGTTTGAGGTCTCCGGGGCCGGGCTAGGTGACATCCATGGCTGTCACGCAGGCTGCTCAGGGTGCTCAGGTGCTGGTCGCGTCGAATCGCGGACCCGTCTCGTACACGGTGGAGGACGACGGTTCGCTGCGGACCGGGCGGGGCGGCGGCGGGCTGGTGTCCGGGCTGTCGGCGATCGGGCCGGACGCCGGGGCGCTGTGGGTGTGCTCGGCGCTGTCCGACGGCGACCGCGAGGCGGTGCGGCGCGGGGTCGGCGAGGACGGCGTGCGCATGCTGGACGTCCCGGCGGACGTGCACGCCGACGCGTACAACGGGATCGCCAACTCGGTGCTCTGGTTCGTGCACCACATGCTGTACCAGACGCCGCTGGAGCCGGTCTTCGACGCGGAGTTCCGCCGGCGGTGGGCGTCGTACGAGGCCTACAACCGGGCGTTCGCCGAGGCGCTGGCCGAGGAGGCGGCGCCGGGCGCGGCGGTCCTCGTCCAGGACTACCACCTCACCCTCGTCCCCGGGATGCTCCGCGAGCTCCGCCCCGACCTGCGCATCGCGCACTTCTCGCACACGCCGTGGGCGCCGCCGGAGTACTTCGCGCTGCTGCCCGACGACATCGCGCGGCAGGTACTGCGCGGCATGCTCGGCGCCGACCGGCTCGGCTTCCTCACCCGCCGCTGGGCGGACGCGTTCACCGCGTGCTGCGAACGCTTCGCGGACGGCCTCGGGGAGACGCGCGTCGGCGTGCACGGCCTGGGCGCCGACGCGGACTTCCTGCGCGCCCGCTCCCACGAGGCGGACGTCGAGGAGCGGATCACCGCGCTGCGGGAGGAGATCGGCGCGGGGCGCCGGACGATCGTCCGGGTCGACCGGACCGAGCTGTCGAAGAACATCGTGCGCGGACTGCTGGCGTACCGGCAGCTCCTGGACGACCACCCCGAGTGGCGCGAGCGCGTGGTGCACGTCGCGTTCGCCTACCCCTCCCGGCAGGACCTCGCCGTCTACCGCGACTACACCGCCGAGGTGCGGCGGGTCGCCGAGGAGATCAACGAGCGGTACGGCACCCCGGGCTGGCGGCCGGTCGTCCTGCACGTCGAGGACGACTTCGCGCGCTCGCTGGCCGCGTACCGGCTGGCGGACGTGGCGCTGGTCAACCCGATCCGTGACGGCATGAACCTGGTCGCCAAGGAGGTCCCGGTCGTCTCCGACGCGGGCTGCGCGCTGGTGCTGTCGCGGGAGGCGGGCGCCCACGAGGAGCTGGGCGAGGACGCGCTCACGGTCAACCCGTACGACGTCGTCGGGACCGCCGGCGCCCTGCACGAGGCCCTGACGATGGGCCCGGACGAACGCGCCGAGCGCACCAAGCGCCTGGCCGCGGCGGCGACCGCGCTGCCCCCGGCGCGGTGGTTCCTGGAGCAGCTGGAGGCGCTGCGGGAGGGGACGCCCGGCTGACAGGAGGTATGGCCGGTCACACAGGCGTGTGCGGGGGCGGGCGTGGATAGGTTGGACGTATGGCCAGCCATACGGATTCCACGGACCCGAACGCCACGCCGACGCCCGCCACGCAGGCCGGGCGGGAAGGGCTGGACGCGCTTCTCTCCCGGCCGGGGAAGGCACTGATCGGGCTCGACTTCGACGGGACGCTCGCGCCGATCGTGGCCGACCCCGAACAGGCCCGCGCGCACCCCGACGCGGTGGGCGCGCTCGCCGCGCTCGCCCCGAAGGTGGCGGCGGTCGCCGTCGTCACGGGCCGGCCGGCCGGTGTCGCGGTCCGGAACGGGGACTTCGCGGGCGTCCCCGGCCTGGAGCACCTCGTCGTTCTCGGCCACTACGGCGCCGAGCGCTGGGACGCCGTCACCGGCACGGTCACCGCGCCCGCCCCGCCCCCCGGTGTCGCCGCCGCCCGCGCGGAACTGCCGGGGCTGCTCGACCGGGTCGGCGCGTGGCGGGGCACGTGGATCGAGGAGAAGGGCGGCCGGGCGGTGGCGGTCCACACCCGCCGGGCCACCGATCCGCAGGCCGCGTTCGAGGCCCTGCGCGAGCCGCTCACCGGCCTCGCCACCCGGCACGGCCTCGTCGTCGAGCCCGGCCGCATGGTCCTGGAGCTGCGCCCGCCCGGCATGGACAAGGGCGTCGCCCTGCTGGAGTACGCCCGCGAGATCGGCGCCGGGTCGGTGCTCTACGCCGGGGACGACCTGGGCGACCTCGCCGCCTACACGGCCGTCGACAAGCTCCGCGCGGCCGGCACTCCGGGGCTGCTGGTGTGCAGCGGCAGCGACGAGGTCACGGAGCTGCGGGACCGCGCGGACCTGGTGGTCGACGGACCGGCGGGAGTCGTACGACTGCTGCGGACGCTGGCGGAACGAATGCCCTGACGGTTTCCCACCCCGCCGCCCCGTCCCCGTACCTGTACCCGTTCCCGTCTGCCGGGGCGCTGTCCCGGACCCCGGGGTCAGCGTTCCGTACGGCGGGTTTCACGGATGCGGCGCAGGCGGTTGACCGTGACCGGGTCGTGGGCGAGGGCGCGGGGGTCGTCGAGGAGGGCGTTGAGGAGCTGGTAGTAGCGGACGGGGGCCAGGCCCAGTTCCTCGCGGATCGCCCGTTCCTTGAGGCCGGGGCTGGGAAAGCCCCGGTGTTCCAGCGCCAGGATGTCCCGTTCGCGGCGGGCCAGGCCGCCGGCCTCGTGCGCCTCGTCCCCCGTGTCCATGCTCCGCAGGCTACTCCCTGGCCTCCGCGCGCGTCGCCGTCGCCTGGAGTCCGCCGAGGACGCCGGCGGGGCTGCCGCCCGGGCCGACCGCCTTGCCGATCTGCTTCTTGATCGCCGCGTTGACCGTCGCCCAGGAGGTGTTGCCGACCGGGTAGAACTCCGAGGTCACCAGCTGGTCGAGGAAGGGCTTGAGGTCCTTGTCCTGGTCGGAGGCGGCCATCGCCCGGGACGCGGAGGTGGTGACCGGCAGCAGGTTGTACTCGCGGGAGAAGTCGAGCACGTTCTCCTCGCTGTAGACGAAGTCGAGGAACTCGCCGATCTGGTCGCGGTGGCCGTTCTCCTTGAAGGCCATCATCCAGTCGGCGACACCGAGCGTGGTCGGGCTCTCGCCGTCGATGCCCGGCGTCGGCACCATGCCGAACTCCACGCCCTTCTCCTTCGCCGTCTCCATCAGCGAGGGGTGCCCGTTGAGCATGCCGACGTCCCCGGCGGCGAACGCCGCGAACGCCTCGGCCCGGTCGAGCTTGCCGGGCTCGACGGGACCGGTCAGGCCCTTGCCGACCAGCTCGTCCTTCAGCCAGGCGAAGGTCTCGACGTTCTGCGCGGAGTCGATGCTGTACGTGCCCGTGATGTCGGTGTAGCCGCCGTCGCCGCTGAGCAGCCACTGCATGGTCTCGGCCTGGGCCTCCTCCGGGCCGAGCGGCAGCGCGTACGGGTACTTCACGCCCTCGGCCTTGAGCGCCTCGGCGGCCGCGGCGAGCTCGTCCCAGGTCCGCGGCGGGGTGATGCCGGCCGCGGCGAACAGCTTCTTGTTGTAGAAGAGGACGCGCGTGGAGGAGGCGAACGGCAGGCCGTACTGCACGCTGCCGACCTCGCCCGCGGTGGTCAGCTGGGCGAGGAAGTCCGCCTGCACGGGGATGGAGAGCAGGTCGTCGGCCTTGTAGAGCTTGCCCTCGGCCGCGTAGTCGGCGTACGCGCCGATCTGCGCCATGTCCGGCGGGTCGCCCGCGTCGACCATCTCCTTGACCTTGCGGTCGACGTCGTTCCAGGAGTAGACGCTGACGTCGATCTTCACGTCGGGGTGGTCGGCCTCGTACTGCTCGACCAGGTCGGCCCAGTACTTCTTGGAGCTGTTGGCCGCGCTGTCGCCGTAGTCGGCGGCGACCAGCCTCAGGGTCACGTCGGAGGACCCGCCACCGAGCCCGCATCCGCCGAGGACTCCCGTCAGCCCCAGTGCGGACACCACCGCGATCATCCTTGTCCTGCCCCGCCGCTGCACGTGCCTTGCCCCTGTCCCGGCGCTCCGCGCCGTCCTGAAAGGTTTCCGATAATCGGAACAAGGTCTACACCACGTGAGTGGACTAGACCTCTCGCGGGTGGCCGGTCCACACTGTTCCACGTGAAACACGTCATCGCCCTCGATGTGGGCGGCACCGGGATGAAGGCCGCCCTGATCGGGGCGGACGGCGAGCTGCTGCACCGGGCCCGCCGGTCCACCGGCCGCGAACGCGGCCCGGACGCGGTCGTCGCGGACATCCTCGACTTCGCGGCGGACCTGCGCGCCCACGGCGTACGGCGGTACGGCGAGGCCGCGTCCGCCGCCGGCGTCGCCGTCCCCGGCATCGTCGACGAGGCTCGGGGAGCCGCCGTCTACGCGGCCAACCTCGGCTGGCGCGACGTCCCACTGCGCGCGCTGCTCACCGAGCGCCTCGGCGGCGTCCCCGTCGCCCTCGGCCACGACGTGCGCACCGGCGGTCTCGCCGAGGGCCGCATCGGGGCGGGCCGGGGCGCCGACCGCTTCCTGTTCGTGGCGCTGGGCACCGGCATCGCGGGCGCCATCGGCGTCGACGGCCGGGTGGAGGCCGGTGCGCACGGCTTCGCGGGCGAGATCGGCCACATCGTCGTACGGCCCGGGGGCACCCCCTGTCCGTGCGGTCAGCGCGGCTGCCTGGAGCGGTTCGCGTCCGCCGCCGCGGTGAGCGGGGCGTGGGCCGCGGCCTGCGGTGACCCCGGCGCGGACGCGGCGGACTGCGCGAAGGCCGTCGAGTCCGGGGACGCACGGGCCCGTCAGGTGTGGCAGGAGGCGGTGGACGCCCTCGCCGACGGGCTGGTCACCGCGCTCACCCTGCTGGACCCCCGCACTCTGATCGTCGGTGGCGGGCTCGCCGAGGCGGGGGAAGCCTTGTTCACACCGCTGCGGGAGGCCGTCCGGCGGCGGATCACCTTCCAGAAGCCGCCGTCCCTGGTCCCCGCGGCCCTCGGGGACACCGCCGGATGCCTGGGCGCGGGGCTCCTCGCCCGGGACCTGCTCGCCGACACCACTGACCCCTCGTCTCCTTCGGAGGTAACCACCTGATGGCCCCCAGCAAGGTTCTGACCGGTGCCCGGGTGGTACTGCCCACCGGGACCGTGGACGACGGCCGCGTGATCGTCGAGGGCACGCGGATCGCGGACACGGCGCCCGAGCAGGCGGAAGCGTGCGACCTCCGCGGCCACTGGGTGGTCCCCGGCTTCGTCGACCTCCACAACCACGGCGGCGGCGGGGCGTCCTTCACCGGCGGCACCGCCGAGGACGTCCTCAAGGGCGTGCACACCCACCGGCTGCACGGCACCACCACGGTGGTCGCCTCCACCGTCACCGGTGACCTGCACTTCCTCGCCCGGCAGGCCGGGATGCTCGCCGAGCTGGCCCAGCAGGGCGACATCGCCGGCATCCACTTCGAGGGGCCGTTCATCTCCCCGTGCCGCAAGGGCGCGCACGACGAGGGGCTGCTGCGCGACCCCGACCCCGCCGAGGTCCGCAAGCTGATCGACGCGGCGCACGGACAGGCGAGGATGATGACGCTGGCCACCGAGCTGCCGGGCGGCCTGGACTCCGTACGGCTGCTCGCCGAGCACGGGGTGATCGCGGCGGTCGGGCACACGGACGCCACGTACGAGCAGACGCTCCGGGCCATCGACGCGGGCGCGAGCGTCGCCACCCACCTGTTCAACGCGATGCCGCCGCTCGGCCACCGCGCGCCCGGCCCGATCACCGCCCTGCTGGAGGACGAGCGGGTCACCGTCGAGCTGATCAATGACGGCACCCACCTGCACCCGGCCGCGCTCCGGCTGGCCTTCCACCACGCGGGCGCCGCCCGGGTCGCCTTCGTCACCGACGCCATGGACGCGGCCGGCTTCGGCGACGGCCGCTACATGCTGGGCCCGCTGGAGGTCGAGGTCGCGGACGGGGTGGCCCGGCTGGTGGAGGGCGGCTCGATCGCCGGTTCCACGCTCACCCTGGACCGCGCCTTCCAGCGGGCGGTCACGGTGGACGGGCTGCCCGTCGAGGACGTCGTACGGGCCCTGTGCGCCAACCCGGCCCGGCTGCTCGGCCTGGACGACCGGATCGGCTCCCTGGAGCCCGGCAAGGACGCCGACCTGGTGGTCCTGGACGCGGACTTCGCCCTCAAGGGCGTCATGCGCCGGGGGGAATGGGTGGTCGATCCCCGACTGGGCTGATCCGTCCCGCGGCGCACGGGCGGCGGACGGCCCGGGAACGGGCCGGGGGGTGGGCCGACCACCGCCCGTTTGGCATGATCGTGACCACGGGTTCCACGGCAGGACCATGCACAAAGGGGGAGGTCGGCCCGGTGATCCTCACGGTCACGCTGAACACCGCTCTCGACATCACCTATCACGTACCGTCCCTGCGGCCGGGGACCTCCCACCGGGTCTCCGAGGTGACGGAACGCCCCGGCGGCAAGGGCGTCAACGTGGCCCGGGTGCTCGCCGCCCTCGGCCATGAGGTGACCGTCACCGGCTTCTCGGGCGGCACGACGGGCCGGATCCTGCAGGAGGGGCTCACCGGGGTGCCGCGCCTGGCGGACGCGCTGGTCCCGGTCTCCGGCACGACCCGGCGCACCGTCGCGGTCGTCGACGAACGCTCCGGCACCACCAGCCTGCTCGACGAGCCCGGCCCGGTGATCACCCACGCCGAGTGGTCCGCCTTCCAGGAGGTGTACGAGGACCTGCTGGCCGGCGCCTCGGCGGTGGCCCTGTGCGGCAGCCTGCCCCCGGGCGTCCCGGTGGGCGCGTACGCGGGCCTGATCCGCACGGCGCGCGCGGCGCGGGTACCGACCCTCCTAGACACCAGCGGCGCGGCGCTGCGCCGCGGGGTGGCGGGCCGTCCCGACATCCTCAAGCCGAACACCGAGGAGCTGGCCGAGCTCACCGGCTCCTACGAGCCGCTGCGCGCCACCCAGGACGCCCGCCGGCGCGGCGCGGGCACGGTGGTCGCCTCCCTGGGCCCGGAGGGCCTGCTCGCGGCGACCCCGGAGGGCCACTGGCGCGCGGCCCCGCCACGACGACTGCGCGGCAACCCGACCGGCGCGGGCGACGCGGCCGTCGCGGGCCTGCTGTCCGCCCTGGTCGAACACCGCCCCTGGCCGGACCGCCTGGCCCGGGCGGCGGCCCTGTCGGCGGCGACGGTCCTGTCCCCGACGGCCGGCGACTTTGACCGGGCTGCCTACGAGGAGCTGCTGACCGGGGTCACGGTGACCGGGGAAGTCACCGCGGCGTAGGCCGGGTCACTTCTTGACCTGGCCCTCCTTCAGCCACAGCTGGTCCAGCAGGACGTTGCACTTGTCGCCGTCGCCGCAGGAGACCGAGATGGTGTTGGAGCCCTTGTTGAGGGTCGGCCAGGCGTAGGTCTGGGTCCAGCCCTTGGAGAAGTCGCCGTCCTCGGCGCGGGCGAAGTTGTCCATGTTGAGCTTGGAGCCGAACTCCTTGCCGTTGACGGTGAGCGTCATCGACTGGGGGTCGTCGGTGGTGCTGTAGCGCACGAAGACGGTGTAGGCGCCGTCCTCCGGGATGTCGTTGACGGTCCAGGTGACCGAGTTCCCCGGCTGGTTGAGGTTGGCGACATAGATGCCGCCGTCGGACCGCGCGCCCTCGACGTCCGACGCGAGGGCGGCCGTACCGCCCAGCCGCATCGCCTTCGCGTCGGCGGTGGGCAGCTCCGCCTTCTCTTCCTCGTCCGCGCTCTTGCTCGCCGACGGGGTCGGTTCGCCGCTGTCCTGGGACTGGGTCGGCGTGGAGTCCGCCTGGCTGTCGCCGCCGTCCTCGTCGTCGCCGCCGATCATGGCCACGCTGATGCCGATCACGACCGCGGCGACCACCGCGATCGCGCCGATGAGCAGGCCCTTGGTGTTCGGGCCGCGGCCCCGGCCGCCCCCGCCGCCGTGCGACGACTGGTGTGCGTGGGGGGTGCCGGCGCCGCCGCCGGGCAGCGTCTCCGGGGCGGCGTAGTGGGCGTTCGGCTGGCCGTAGACGCCCTGCTGCGGCGGTGCCTGCGGAGTGGGGCCCTGCTGGCCGTACTGGCGGGTCCCGACCGGCCGCACCCGGTTGACCGAGTTCGGGTAGCCGTAACCCCCGGACGGCGGCTGGGCCCCGTTGGCCTGCCCGTCGGCGTAGAGGTAGCCGAACGGGTCGTCGTCCTCCGGCGTGCTCGCGCCGTTGTTGCCGGCCGTCATCCCTTGGTGCTCCTAGCTGCGGATCGGGTGCGGTACGAGGGGTGGAGAGAACGAGCCTACCCGCTTCCCATGGGCCTAACGGGTGACCCGGATCGCATCAAACCACTGACCTGCGGCTCATCCCGCGCGCCGATGCTGTTTGGGACGAGATCGTTTCTCGACGTACATCCGCTCGTCGGCTGACTTCAGCACTTCGTCCGCCGTCATCCCGCACTGCGCCCACCCGATGCCGAAGCTGGCCCCGACCCGCACGGCCCGTCCCTCGGCCCGGATGGGCTGGATGATCTCGTTGCGCAGCCGTACGGCGAGGTCCTGGGCGTCGGCCCGGCCGAGACCGTCGGCGAGGATCACGAACTCGTCGCCGCCGAGCCGGGCGACGGTGTCACCGTCGCGCACGCCGCCGCCGAGCCGGCGGGCGACCTCGATGAGCACCGCGTCACCCGCGTTGTGCCCGAACCGGTCGTTGATCGACTTGAAGCCGTCGAGGTCGCAGAAGAGGACCGCGAGTCCCTTGGCGCCGTCGTCGAACTCCGCGGCGGGCGCGACGGCGTGCACGTGGTGGTCGTAGCCGTCGTAGCCCTCGTGCCCCTCCGTGCCCGGCGGGAAGTCGAAGTCGTGCCCCCGGTCGAAGACCGGCGGGCCGTAGGCGGCGTCGTGGGAGTCGAAGGACTCGAAGGGTGCCATGGAGTCGACGGCGGCGGGCGGCGCGCCGTGCGGCGACTGCCGGCACAGCCGGGCGGACAGCCGGGAGCGCAGCTCGGCGGAGTTGGGCAGCCCGGTGAGCGAGTCGTGGGAGGCGCGGTGGGCGAGCTGGAGCTCGCGGCGCTTGCGCTCCTCTATGTCCTCCACGTGGGTGAGGAGGAAGCGGGGGCCGTCGGCGGCGTCGGCGACGACGGAGTTGCGCAGCGACACCCAGACGAAGGTGCCGTCGCGGCGGCCCAGCCGCAGCTCGGCCCGGCCGCCCTCGGCGGAGGTGCGCAGCAGGGTGCCTATGTCCTCGGGGTGGACGAGGTCGGAGAAGGAGTAGCGGCGCATCGCGGAGGCGGGGCGGCCGAGCAGGCGACACAGGGCGTCGTTGGTGCGCAGGATGCGGCCGTGCTGGTCGCCGCCCATCTCGGCGATGGCCATGCCGGAGGGGGCGTACTCGAAGGCCTGCCGGAAGCTTTCCTCACTGGCCCGCAGCGCCTGCTGCTCGCGCTCCAGGCGGACCAGGGCGCGCTGCATGTTGGACCGCAGGCGCGCGTTGCTGATCGCGATGGCGGCCTGGAAGGCGTACATCTGCAGGGCCTCGCGGCCCCAGGCGCCGGGTCGGCGGCCGTTGCGCGGGCGGTCCACGGAGAGGACGCCGACCAGTTCCCCGGAGGTGCCTCCGCCCTGCGGGCCGGGGGCGTACATCGGGGCGAAGAGCCGGTCGGAGGGGTGCCACTCGTCCTCGAAGCGGGGCGCGGGCCCGTCGGTGTACCACTGCGGGACGTCGTCGTCGTCGAGGACCCAGCCCTCGGTGTGCGGGATGAAGACCAGGTCGCCCCAGCGCTCGCCCATGTTGAGGCGGCGGTCCCAGGACGCGCGGGAGCCGGCCCGTCCGGTGATGAGGGCCTCGGCGGCGGAGTTCCCGGCCAGGGCGGCGACGACCAGGTCGCCGTCGGGGCGTACGAGGTTGACGCACGCCAGCTCGTACCCGAGGGCGCTCACGACACCGTCGGCGACCGTCTGCAAGGTGTCCGCCAGGCTGCGGGCCGTGTTCATGTCGGCCATGGCCTGGTGGAGCTGTCGCAGTGACGCAAGACGGACGTAGGGTTCCGACTCGGTCTCCATCCTCGCCCTCCCCCCGAGACCTCGCAGCGAATCAAGGGTTGTCTTCGGCGTATCGTCCCAGCAGCTTCCCCGCCACTGAATCACAGCGCGCTGCTCACTCGGTACACAGGGTCAACAATTCTTGCCCCTTGTGACTCAAGTCACAGCTAAACGTGAACAATTGCGTGGACTTTCCACGGTTTCCCCGCGTCTTCGACGAACGCAGTTTTCATGGTGCTTGTGCATGGTCCGTGCCCGTCTCGGGCGTTGGTCCTAGGTCCCGGCTCGGGCCGGGGTCCGATGCGGTGCCTGTGAAGCGGAGATTAGCGTTTCCGGCGTGCCGAACACTTCCGCCCCGTCCACGATCACCACCGCGCCCGCCGCCCGGCATGCTGAGGGGGTGAGCAACGACGAGTTCCGAGCCGCCCTGTCCCGCCTGGCCGCCGGCGTGGTCCTGGTGACCGCGCAGGAGCCACCGCTGGACCCCGACGACCCCGCGGCACCGGCCGGCGAGGACGTCGGCATGACGGCCACCGCGTTCCTGTCGGTCTCCCTGGACCCGCCGCTGGTGCTGGTCAGCCTGCGCAACGGCTCCCGCATGGACGAACTCCTCGACGAGCAGCCCTTGTGGGCGGTGTCCGTGCTCTCCGAGAGCCAGCGGCACGTCGCGGGCCGCTTCGCGATGAAGGGCCGGGTCAGCGACCGCCTGCTCTTCGCGGACATCCCGTACCTGCGCGGCGAGTACAGCGGGGCCCCGCTGGTGGGCGGCGCGCTGGCGACCCTGGAGTGCCGCACCGAGCAGCGGGTCCCGGCCGGCGACCACACCCTGGTGATCGGCCGCGTCCTGACCGCCCGGGTACCGAGCGCGGAGGGCGGCCCGCTGACGTATTTCCGGGGCCGTTACCGGCAGTTGGGCTGAACTCTTCGCCGCCGTGACCCAAAGCCCTTTTACGACGCGGGATTTACCTGATTACTGAGGTTGAACTCGTGGTGTCGTAGGGGCTGACGGCTCGTCGTCTCTGCGGTATCACCGAAGGCATGCGGTATCCACAAGGGGGCGGGCTGACCGCCGAACGGCAGCAGTTCCGCGAGGAGTTACGGCTGAAGGCGGCTGAGAGGTTCGCCCAGGGTGAGGCGAGCTCGGTGATCGCCAAGGACCTGCGCGTCAGCGTCCGCTCGGTGCAGCGGTGGCGGCAGGTGTGGGACGAGGGCGGTCCGCGGGCTCTGCGGTCGCAGGGGCCGGCGTCGCTGCCGCGACTGACTCAAAAGCAGTTCGCCCAGCTGGAGGCAGAGCTGGCCAAGGGCCCGGCCGCTCACGGCTGGGAGGACCAGCGGTGGACCCTGAGCCGCGTGAAGACGGTGATCGGCCGGCGCTTCCACCTGACCTACACGGTCCAGGGCGTGCG
>NZ_JBIRYZ010000024.1:125610-132270 GCF_044390325.1 Streptomyces sp. NPDC018964 | reverse complement strand
GCCGCCGGCATCTGGCACAACTGGACCACCGGCGCCAAGATCAAACGGTCCCTGATCGCCTATGACCACTGAGAACATCGGACTCATTCATCTAGTCCGTCCGGCCTCTCCTCCCAGCCTGTCCGGCGCCCCTCCCAAACCGTCCGGCTCCTCCCCAGCCCGTCCGGCTCCTCCCCCAAACCGTCCGCCCCTTCCAGCCCGTCCGGCGTTTGAGGACATGGGGTTCGGGGCGCAGCCCCGGGGACGATGGGGGTACCTCCCGCTCGAGCGAAGCCGAGAGTGGGGGAGGGAAAGGGCGGCGGGGGCGAAAACCTAAAAGCCCACACCCCCACCCCGCCAAACCGTAGAAGCCCCACACCCCCACCACTACGACTCGGCCAAACTCCGCCTCCCGCCCTCCGCCCTACCGTGGACCCAGCAACCCACCCACACCCCCCAACGCGGAAGGGCCGGAACCCGCACATGACTTCCACCACCGCCTTCTGGCTCGCCGGCCGCCAGGCCACCGGCGAGACCGCCTTCGACGTCACCTCCCCCTGGGACGGCCGCACCGTCGGCACGGTGAGCGTCCCCACCGACGCCCAGGTCGAAGAGGCCGTCTCCGCCGCCCACGCCGTCCGCGAGGACTTCGCCGCCACCCCCGCCCACGTCCGCGCCGCCGCCCTCGACCACGTCAGCCGCCGCCTCGCCGAGCGCACCGAGGACATCGCCCGCCTGATCTCCGCCGAGAACGGCAAGCCGGTCAAGTGGGCCCGCGGCGAGGTCGGCCGCGCCGTCTCCGTCTTCCGTTTCGCCGCCGAGGAGGCCCGCCGTTTCAACGGCGGCGAGGCCCAGCGCCTGGACACCGACGCCGGCGGCCAGGGCCGGCTCGCCTTCACCCGCCGCTTCCCCAAGGGCGTCGTCCTCGGCATCGCGCCGTTCAACTTCCCGCTGAACCTGTGCGCCCACAAGATCGCCCCCGCGATCGCCGCGGGCGCGCCGATCATCCTCAAGCCGGCCCCCGCCACGCCCCTCTCCGGCCTGGTCCTCGGTGAGCTGCTCGCCGAGACCGAGCTGCCCGCCGGTTCCTGGAGCATCCTCCCGGTCCCCAACGACCGCATGCCCGCCCTGGTCCAGGACGAGCGGCTGCCGGTGATCTCCTTCACCGGCTCGGAGACGGTCGGTTACGCGATCATGGACTCGGTGCCGCGCAAGCACTGCACCCTGGAGCTGGGCGGCAACGGCGCGGCCGTCGTCCTCGCCGACTTCGCGAGCGACGAGGACCTGGACCGGGCCGCGCAGCGCATCGCGACCTTCTCCAACTACCAGGGCGGCCAGTCCTGCATCTCCGTGCAGCGCGTGATCGCCGACGCCTCCGTGTACGACCGGCTGCTGCCGCGCATCGTCGCCGCCGTCGAGGCGCAGGTCACCGGTGACCCGAACGACGAGGCCACCGACGTCGGCCCGCTGGTCAGCGAGGCCGCGGCACAGCGCGTGGAGGCCTGGGTCGACGAGGCCACCGCCGCGGGTGCGAAGCTCCTCACCGGTGGCAAGCGCGACGGCGCCTCCTATGCGCCGACCGTGCTCACCGACGTACCGGCCGACGTGACGATCTCCCGTGAGGAGGTCTTCGGGCCGGTGCTGACCGTGCAGAAGGTGGACGGCGAGGCCGCGGCCTTCGCCGCCGTCAACGACTCCAAGTACGGCCTCCAGGCGGGCGTGTTCACGCACGACCTGCAGACCGCCTTCCGGGCCCACCGGGCGCTGGAGGTCGGCGGTGTGGTCATCGGCGACGTGCCGTCCTACCGCGCCGACCAGATGCCGTACGGCGGTGCCAAGCAGTCCGGTGTGGGCCGTGAGGGCGTGCGGTTCGCGATGGACGACTACACCTACGAGCGCGTGATGGTCCTGACGGGCCTCGCGCTCTGATCCATCCGGGGAAGGCCGACGGCCCGGGCCCGCTGTGCGGGGGCCCGGGCCGTCGGTCCGTGACGACCGGTGGGGTCAGCGGAAGGCGGGGGCGGTGGCGACCGGGCCGTGGGCGCCGTAGTAGTCCTCGTCCTCCCAGTCGTCCTCCTCGCTGTTGATGGCGGCGACGACGCCGATGGCTATCAGGACGATCACGGCGATGCCGAGGACCAGGCCGATGATGCCCGTGATCAGGCCGGCCTGGGCCTGCCCGTGGTTGTCGGCGAGGCCCTGTTCGGCCTTCTTGCGGCCCTTGACGCCGAAGACGACGGCGAGGATGCCGAGGACGACGGAGACCACGCCGTAGAAGCAGAAGAGGCAGCAGGCCAGGATGCCGAGCACCATGGCCGCGACGCCCATGCCGTTCTGCCGCTGCATCGGCATGCCGGGCCAGCCGTACCCCGGCGGGTAGCCGGGGTATCCGTAGCCGCCGGGGGCGGCGGGGCCTGTGGGCGCGACGGGCGGCGGGGGCAGCGCGGAGCCCTGGGGGGCGAACGGCGTGGTGCCGCCCGGGGGCATGCCCCCGGCGGGCGGGGCGAAGCCCGCGCCCGGCATCCCGACGACGGTGGGCTGGTCGTGCACGGAGGGCGGCTGCGGCGCGGACAGTCCGTCGGCGACGGTCGGCGTGCCCGGTGCCTGCGGCGGCCGGCCTGCGCCCGGCGTGCGGTCCTTCTCCGGTGAGATCCGGTTCTCCGGGGCCGCCCAGGGGTCGCCTGCGCCCGTGTCCCCGCTCGGCTGCGTCGCGTCCGTCATCTGGAGTTCCCCCCTGGCCCTCGATCGTCCGGCCATGCTACGGCTCCGCCGCCCCGTGCCGCCCCGCGCCCCCTTCGGCGACCGCCTACGATGATCCCGAGTCACCGATCAGCCGATCATCCGCGTCCCGCCGCCCGTGCGGCCCGGGGGCGCCGTTCCGGGGAGGAACCTTGACCGACCGTCTCGTCGAGCCACGCGTCCCGCGCGATCTGCGCGCCTTCATCGCCGGGCTGCCCAAGGCCGAACTGCACGTGCACCACGTCGGGTCCGCCTCCCCCCGCATCGTCTCGGAGCTGGCCGCCCGCCACCCCGACTCCAAGGTCCCCACCGACCCCGAGGCCCTGGCCGACTACTTCACCTTCACGGACTTCGCGCACTTCATCGAGGTGTACCTGTCCGTCGTCGACCTCGTCCGCACCCCCGAGGACGTACGGCTGCTGACCTACGAGGTGGCGCGCGAACTGGCCCGGCAGCAGGTGCGGTACGCCGAGCTGACCATCACCCCGTTCTCCTCCACCCGGCGCGGCATCGACGAGCGTGCCTTCATGGACGCGATCGAGGACGCCCGCAAGGCGGCCGAGGCCGAGCTCGGGACCGTGCTGCGCTGGTGCTTCGACATCCCCGGTGAGGCCGGTCTCGAGTCCGCCGAGGAGACCACGCGGCTCGCCACCGACGACCGGCTGCGCCCGGAGGGCCTGGTCTCCTTCGGTCTCGGCGGGCCCGAGATCGGCGTGCCCCGGCCGCAGTTCAAGCCGTACTTCGACCGCGCGATCGCCGCCGGACTGCACTCCGTGCCGCACGCCGGCGAGACCACGGGACCGGAGACCGTGTGGGACGCGCTCAACGAGCTGGGTGCCGAGCGCATCGGGCACGGCACCAGCTCGGCCCGCGACCCGAAACTGCTCCAGCACCTGGCGGAGCGGCGCATCCCGCTGGAGGTGTGCCCCACCTCCAACATCGCCACCCGCGCGGTGGCCGACCTCGACGAGCACCCCGTCAAGGAGTTCACGCGGGCCGGTGTCCTGGTGACGGTCAACTCCGACGACCCGCCGATGTTCGGCACCGACCTGAACAACGAGTACGCGGTCGCCGCGCGGCTGCTGGAGCTCGACGAGCGGGGACTGGCCGACCTGGCGAAGAACGCGGTCGAGGCGTCGTTCATGGACCCGGCCGGCAAGGCGCGGCTGGCCGCCGAGATCGACGCCTACACCGCGTCCTGGCTCGCCTCCTGACCACCCGCGAAGGTCCCGCCATGCAGAACGTGACCGCCGTGGCCCACCGCGGCGACCCCTACCGCGTCCGCGAGAACACCCTCGCCTCGCTGCGGTCCGCGCTCCACCGGGGCGCGGACGCGGTGGAGGTCGACGTACGCCTCACCCGGGACGGCGTCCCGGTGCTGCTGCACGACGGCACGCTGAAGCGGCTCTGGGGACACGACCGTCCGCTGTCGTCGCTGTCGTGGGAGGAGGTGCGCGGGGTCACCGACGACGGGGTGCCCACACTCTCCGACGCGCTGGCGGCGACGGACGGCGGCCGGGTGATGATCGACCTGCCCGGCGAACCCGGCGTCCGCGCGGTGCGCCGGATCGTGGACGCCGTGCGCGAGCGGGACGCGCGGGACCGCGTGTACTACTGCGCGGGCGCCCCCGCCATGCTCGCCGTGCGGGCGGCGGACCCGTCCGCCGAGATCGCGCTCACGCGCACGACGTTGGCGCCGGCCCGCGCCGGTCTGCTGGAGGCGATCCGGCCGCGCTGGCTGAACTACCGCTTCAGCCTGGTCGACCGCGACCTGGCGGACCGTGTCCACCGGGCCGGCTACCTGCTCTCCGTCTGGACCCCGGACACCCGCCGCTCCATGCGCCGTCTGCTGGCCCTGGGCGTCGACTCGATCACCACCAACCGCGTCGACGTGCTGTGCGCGCTGCGTGCGGCCGGGAACCGGCCGGGGCGGCAGGCACCCTAGGGGAGACCCCTGGCAACTCCCCTGTCCATCCAGGGGAGTTGGTCGGGGGTGCGCCAGGGCGGGCGCCCTCCCTGACGACGATCCCGAGGCGGCCCGCACGGCCGGAGGATGATCACGTCCTTCCGCCGAACTCCCCCGAGGAGCAGCCGATGCACGTCCGCCGCCGTACCACCCTGCTCGCCGCCTCCCTCGTCCTCGCCCTGGGCGCGGGCCCGCTCGCCGCGCCCGCGTTCGCCTCCCCCGCCCCGCGGGCGCCCGTGTGCACCACCGCACCGTCCCACCAGGCGCTGTGCGAGGCGATCGAAGGGCTGCCCGACAAAGACGCGACCGCCGCGCTCGTCCGGCTGGGCGGTACCGAGGGTTCCTGGCAAGGCAGTTCGGGGGTGCGGGACCTGGCGAGCGGCCGGGCGGCCGACCCGGACGCGCGGTTCAGGGCCGGCTCGACGACCAAGGTGGTGACGGCCGCCGCCGTCCTCCGGCTCGCGGCCGATGGCGAGGTCGACCTCGACGCGTCGATCGAGCGCTATCTCCCCGGCCTGCTGGGCCCCGAGTTCGAGAAGCCCGTCACCGTACGGAACCTGCTGAACCACACCAGCGGCATCAAGCCGGGCGTCAGTTGGGGGGACACCTTCGAGGAGCAGTACGCGCACCGCTACGACACGCTGCCCCCGTGGCGGGTCGTGAAGTCGGCGGTCGCGCAGGGCCCGGCGTTCGACGCCGGTGACGAGCAGCAGTACCTCAACATCAACTACACGATCCTCGGCCTGCTGATCGAGAAGGTGACCGGGCACTCGTACGCCTCCGAGGTGACCCGGCTCGTACTGCGTCCCGCCGGGATGCAGCACACGTACTTCCCCGGCACCGACCCGCGTATCCGGGGACCCCACAACCATGGTTACCAGCGAGTCGAGCGGTCGGACGGGACGAGCCGGCTGGTCGACGTCACCGAGTGGAACGTGGCCGACCGCTGGGCGGCCGGGGACATGATCTCGACCACCGCCGACCTGGAGCGGCTGGTCACGGCCCTCTTCCGCGGACAGATCGTGCCCGAACCGCAGTTGCGGGAGATGTTCACGGTCCCGGCGGACATCGATGGCGCCGCCTACAGCGCGGGCCTGACCCGCCTGAAGCTGGGGGGCACGGTCTACTGGGGCAAGAGCGGGACCCGCCCCGGCTACAGCACGATGCTCGCCGCGACCGAGGACCTGAGCTTCACCCTCGTGTACTCGCTCTCCGACACCGACGCGAAGGACACGACGGCGAACCCGGTCGCCGAGCGCATCCAGGCGGCCGCCCTCAGGTAGCGAGGGCGGGTGCCGGGTTCGGCGTGAGCGCCTCCAGCCGCTTGATCTTCTCGCGTACGACGTACAGCGGGATCACGCCGAACACCCCGAACGCCATGTCGATGACGCTCCACCAGAAGGGGATGCCGCGGACCGGTCCGCAGATCAGCGCGAGCGGGATGATGCCGGCACAGGCGATCATGCCGAACTCGATCACCCAGATGTTGCGGACCGGGTCGCGGTAGGGGCCGTAGAAGGCGACGGCGATCACGAGGTGGGCGAAGGCGAGCCAGTCGGTGCCGTAGAGGAGGAAGGGGTACTCGGCGTCGGTGGCGTCGAGGCCGTCCCGTACGCGCTCGATCCACTCCATGAGGCCGGGAAGGTGCTCCGGAGCGCCCAGTGAGCGCAGCACGTCCTCGGTCCAGCGCAGTTCGGACACCAACGGGAACGCCGTGGCGCCGCTGAGCACCAGGCAGACGACGAAGAAGACCAGCCAGGCGCGAATGCCCTTGAGCAGGGCGGCTCTGTCGCTCATGGCAGCAGCGTACGCCTCGAGTTGAACATGTTCAAAAACGAGGTCGGTCCGGGAAACGCGTCGGGCCCCGCCCGGGGGGGGGGGCCCCCGGGGCGCGCGCACGCGCGGCGCCCGGGCCCGGCGGCACAAACCTGGGTTGGCCCCCGGGTTGCTCCCAAAACCCCACCCCCAGAGCGAGA
>NZ_JBIRYZ010000024.1:0-125600 GCF_044390325.1 Streptomyces sp. NPDC018964 | reverse complement strand
GCCGCCCCGGCGGCCGCCCGCGCCCCCCGCCCCCCCCCCCCCCCCTCCGTTAACATATCAAAAAAACGCCGGGGGGGCCCCCCCCCCGCCCCCCCCGGGGGGGGGGGGCCCCCGGGCCCCCCCCCACGCTTCGGCGCTTACGCGTCCAGGGACGTCATCACGTGCTTGACGCGCGTGTAGTCCTCGAAGCCGTACGCCGAGAGGTCCTTGCCGTAGCCGGACTTCTTGAAGCCGCCGTGCGGCATCTCCGCGACCAGCGGGATGTGGGTGTTGATCCACACGCAGCCGAAGTCCAGCTTCCTGGACATGCGCATCGCGCGGGAGTGGTCCTTGGTCCACACCGAGGAGGCCAGCGCGTACTCGACGCCGTTGGCGTACGCGACGGCCTGGTCCTCGTCGGTGAAGGACTGGACGGTGATGACCGGGCCGAAGACCTCCTTCTGGATGATCTCGTCGTCCTGGTTCAGGCCGGAGACGACGGTCGGGGCGTAGAAGAAACCCTTGTCGCCGACGCGCTTTCCGCCGGCGACCACGCGCGCGTGCGCCGGCAGCCGCTCGATGAAGCCCTCGACCTGCTTGAGCTGATGGGGGTTGTTGAGCGGGCCGAAGAGCACGTCCTCGTCGTCCGGCATGCCGGTCTTCGTGCCGGCGGCGGCCTCGGCGAGCGCGGAGACGAACTCGTCGTGGATGGACTCGTGGACGAGCACGCGCGTGGCGGCCGTGCAGTCCTGGCCGGCGTTGAAGAAGCCCGCCACCGAGATGCCCTCGACGGCCTTGGCGATGTCGGTGTCCTCGAAGACGACGACCGGGGCCTTGCCGCCCAGCTCCAGGTGGACCCGCTTGAGGTCCTTGGACGCGGACTCGGCGACCGACATGCCCGCGCGCACCGAACCGGTGATGGACGCCATCGCCGGGGTGGGGTGCTCGACCATGAGGCGGCCGGTGTCGCGGTCGCCGCAGACGACGTTGAAGACGCCCTTGGGGAGGATCGAGCCGAGGATCTCGGCGATCAGGACCGTGGAGGCCGGGGTGGTGTCCGAGGGCTTCAGGACGACGGTGTTGCCCGCGGCGATCGCCGGGGCGAACTTCCACACGGCCATCATCATCGGGTAGTTCCAGGGCGCGACCTGCGCGCAGACGCCGACCGGCTCACGGCGCACGAAGGAGGTCAGCCCCTCCATGTACTCGCCTGCGCCCTTGCCCTCCAGCATCCGCGCCGCGCCCGCGAAGAAGCGGATCTGGTCCACCATCGGCGGGATCTCCTCGGTGCGGGTGAGCCCGACGGGCTTGCCCGTGTTCTCCACCTCGGCGGCGATGAGTTCCTCGGCGCGCTCCTCGAAGGCGTCCGCGATCTTCAGCAGGGCCTTCTGCCGCTCGGCCGGCGTGGTGTCGCGCCAGCCGGGGAACGCCTCGGCGGCGGCCGCCATCCCGGCGTCCACATCCGCCTGCCCGGACAGCGGAGCGGTCGCGTACGCCTCGCCCGTCGCGGGGTTGACCACCTCGGTGGTCCGGCCGTCGGCGGCGTCCCGGAACTCACCGCCGATGTAGTTGCGCAGACGACGCAGCTCGGTGCTCACTGCAGGCCCTCCTGGTGTTCCTCGTGGATGTCCGAGGTGTCTGGAGTATCGAGAAATGTCGAGTGTCCAGCCTCTGAGACACCCACCCTAAACCGATGGCCGACGTTTTCAACACCCCCAGCCGTCCCGGTCCTGCGAAATCCGCAAGCCCAGACGCCGTAAACAACGGATTTCATCGATCGAGCCTTGCGAAACTGTCGATACGTCGTGCACAGTGACCTCGTGGCCAGTCGAAGCGCAGACCCGAGGGACTCCCGCGAGTCCAAGAACGGCGGCGGTCCCCAGTTGGACACCGTCTCCCTCGCCATCATCGAGCAGCTCCAGGAGGACGGCCGCCGGCCGTACGCCGCCGTCGGCAAGGCCGTGGGCCTGTCGGAGGCGGCCGTGCGCCAGCGGGTGCAGAAACTACTCGACCAGGGCGTGATGCAGATCGTCGCCGTCACGGACCCGCTCACCGTGGGCTTCCGCCGCCAGGCGATGGTCGGGGTCAACGTCGAGGGCGACGTGGAGTCCGTGGCCGACGCGCTGACCGCCATGGACGAGTGCGAGTACGTGGTGATGACCGCGGGCTCCTTCGACCTGATGGTCGAGATCGTCTGCGAGGACGACGACCACCTGCTGGAGGTCATCAACCGACGCATCCGGGCCGTTCCCGGGGTGCGCTCCACCGAGAGTTTCGTCTACCTCAAGCTCAAGAAGCAGACCTACATGTGGGGAACCCGATAACCGTGAGCACCGACGACCTCAGCAAGTCCGCGTACGACCACCTGTGGATGCACTTCACCCGCATGTCCTCGTACGAGAACTCCCCCGTCCCCACCATCGTCCGGGGCGAGGGCACCCACATCTACGACGACCGGGGCAAGCGCTACCTCGACGGCCTCGCGGGCCTGTTCGTGGTGCAGGCGGGCCACGGCCGTCAGGAGCTCGCGGAGACCGCCTTCAAGCAGGCCCAGGAGCTGGCCTTCTTCCCGGTGTGGTCCTACGCCCACCCCAAGGCCGTGGAGCTGGCGGAGCGGCTCGCGCACGAGGCGCCGGGCGACCTGAACAAGGTCTTCTTCACCACCGGCGGCGGCGAGGCGGTGGAGACCGCCTGGAAGCTCGCCAAGCAGTACTTCAAGCTCGTCGGCAAGCCGACCAAGCACAAGGTCATATCCCGCGCGGTGGCCTACCACGGCACCCCGCAGGGCGCCCTGTCCATCACCGGACTACCCGCCCTGAAGGCCCCCTTCGAGCCGCTCGTGCCGGGCGCGCACAAGGTGCCCAACACCAACATCTACCGGGCGCCGATCCACGGCGACGACCCGGAGGCGTTCGGTCGCTGGGCCGCCGACCAGATCGAGCAGCAGATCCTCTTCGAGGGCCCGGACACGGTGGCCGCCGTCTTCCTGGAGCCGGTGCAGAACGCCGGCGGCTGCTTCCCGCCCCCGCCCGGCTACTTCCAGCGGGTGCGCGAGATCTGCGACCGGTACGACGTGCTGCTCGTCTCCGACGAGGTCATCTGCGCCTTCGGCCGCCTCGGCACGACGTTCGCCTGCGACAAGTTCGGCTACGTCCCGGACATGATCACCTGCGCCAAGGGCATGACCTCGGGCTACTCCCCCATCGGCGCGTGCATCGTCTCCGACCGGCTCGCCGAGCCGTTCTACCAGGGCGAGAACACCTTCCTGCACGGCTACACCTTCGGCGGCCACCCGGTCTCGGCGGCCGTGGGCCTCGCCAACCTCGACCTGTTCGAGCGCGAGGGCCTGAACCAGCACGTGCTCGACAACGAGGGCGCCTTCCGCGCCACCCTGGAGAAGCTGCACGACCTGCCGATCGTCGGCGACGTCCGCGGCAACGGCTTCTTCTACGGCATCGAGCTGGTCAAGGACAAGAACACCAAGGAGTCCTTCGACGCGGACGAGACCGAGCGCGTGCTCTACGGCTTCCTGTCGAAGAAGCTCTTCGAGAACGGCCTGTACTGCCGGGCCGACGACCGCGGCGACCCGGTCGTCCAGCTCGCCCCGCCGCTGATCTCGAACCAGGAGACCTTCGACGAGATCGAGCAGATCCTGCGCGCGACCCTCTCGGAGGCGTGGACCAGACTGTAGGCCGTCGGAGTTCCCGATCTTCCTTCTGGATGATCAACACCAGCCCCGGTGTCGCCCGTTCGAGTGAGAAACGGGCGTCCGGGGCCGCGTGCTGTCCGGCCTCCCGCCGTGGCCTGCCTAGCGTGCCCAGTGACCGATCGGCCCTGCCTTCGTTCCCCCGGACGGGGGACTTACCCGAAGAGCGCACGGCATTTCCGATCCGAACCGAGGTGTACGCCATGGTGGCCCCACCGGACAACGACGTGCTCTGGGCGCGAGCCCTGCACCACCGGTACGACGACGGCTCCCCCGGACTGAGCGGGGTCTCGCTCGGCGTCCGGGAGGGCGAAATCCTCGCCGTCGGCGGCCCGCGCGGCAGCGGCAAGACGACGCTGCTGCGCTGTCTGTCCGGGCTGCTGCCCGCACGCGACGGCGAGGTCTGGTTCAACGGCGTGTCCGTGCACACCCTGCGCCCCGCCGCCCGCGAGCGGTTGCGCCGGGACCACTTCGGCTGGATCGACCCGGACCCGGTGCTGATGTCCGAGCTGAACGTCTGGGAGAACGCCGCCCTGCCGCTGATGCTGCGCGGCACCGGCCGGCGCCGCGCCAGGACGGCGGCCCTGGAGTGGCTGGAGCGCCTCGACATCGGTGACCGGGCCCGCAAGCACCCCGGGGAGCTGACGCAGGCCGAGCGGCAGCGGGTGTGCGTCGCCCGCGCCCTCGCCCCGGCCCCCTCGGTGCTGTTCGCCGACGAGCCGGCCGCCCCGCTGCACCGCGTCGACCGCGTCCACGCGTTGCGCACGCTCACCACGGCGGCCCGCTCGCACGGCATCACCGTGATCCTCGCGACCCACGACGCGCAGACCGCGGCCCTCGCCGACCGCACGGTGTCGCTGCTCGACGGGCGGCGCGTGCGCACCCTCCACCTGCCGCCGGTCCCCGGAACGGCCGAGACGGAAGGCCGGGCGGCGTGCTCGCTCTCCGTCTGACCCGAAGCGCCCGTCCCGCCGTCCAGCTGCGCCGTCTCCTGGTCACGGCCGCGTCCGCGGGCACGGGCTTCCTGCTCCTGAGCGCCCTCGGCCACGCGCTGAGCCACCCCGACCCGTCCGCCTCGGTGCTCCGGCTGGCCTGGTGCGCGGTCCCGATGGCGGCCACGGTGCACTTCGCGGTCGCGGTCGCCCGCACCGATCCGGGCACCCGGCCCCGGCCCGGTCTGTCGGCGATCGGACTCGGTCCCGTCCGGCTGGCGGCGATCTCCGCGGCCACCACGGCACTGTCCTGCCTGCTGGGCTCGGCGCTGGCCCTGCTGGTCTTCCTCCACCTGCGCGGCGACCTCACCCGCACGCCCTTCGACGGCGCCACGGCGGACTTCCTCGCCGCCGACCGGCCGCTTCCGCTGCCCGCCGCCCTGACGTTGCTGTCGCTCGTACCGCTGAGCGCGTCGGTGGCCTCGGCGGTGGCGCTGCGGCAGCGTGAGCCGGCGGCGGGGGCGGACCGCGCGGGGTGGACGTACCGACGGTTCGGCGCGTACCGGCGTACGGCGGCGCGCGAGTCGTTCGGGGCGTACGGCCGGTTCGGCAAGCACCTGGGAGCGGCGGCGCGCGGCCGGCGTACGGCCGAGGCGGCACCGGAGCCGGAGCCGGGACCGGAGCCGGACGGCGCCGTGGACGGTCCCGACAGCACCGCGGGCGGTACCGGCAACGCCGCCGGCACTCCCTTCGGCACCCCCGCCGGCGCCCGGCCCGCCGTGCCGCTCGCGCCGCCGTCCGGGCTGCCGTGGGGTGTCACGGTGCTGGCGGTGGGTCTGGCCGCCGAGGCCTTCGCGAGCCGTACGGACGGCGGGGGCACGCCGGGTGACCGGCCCTCCGCGCTGCTCGGTCTGGTCCTGACCGCCGTCGGTCTGGCCCTGGCCGGTCCCGGCCTCGCCCATCTGTGCGGCAGGCTGCTCCAGACGGCCCGGCCCGGCGCGCTGCGCCTGCTGGCCGGACGGGTCCTCATGACCGAGGCCACGCGCATCGGACGCCCGCTGGGCGTGGTCTGCGCGGTGCTGTCGGCCGCGTACGCCATGGCCTCGCTGCACGACCGCGAGGAGGTCTTCGACGGCCCGCTCGTCGTGCTCGGGGTGCTGCTGGTGGCGGGCTGCACGACGGCGACGCTGCTGACGGCCGCCGTCGAGACCAGGCAGGCCCGCGCCGAGACCACCGCCGCGCTGCGGCGCCTCGGGGCGGCCGGCGGGACGCTGCGCCGGGCCGCCGTGCTCCGCGCGGGCGCGCTGCTCGTCCTGTTCGGGCCGCTGACCCTGGTCGTGGCCGAGCTGTCGGCGTGGCCGCTGGTCCGCTGACGCCCCGTCAGGAAATCGGTTCGAAAAAATCTCCGCGGACCGATGAGTTTCGCGCGACCCCCTGGTCTACCCCCACGAACGCCATGGAACCGAATGGGAGAGGCCCCGCCATGTACCAGCAGATGATCTTCGTGAACCTGGCCGTCGACGACCTCGACGCCTCGAAGAAGTTCTTCACGGAGCTCGGCTACTCGATCAACCCGCACTTCAGCGACGAGACCGCCGCGTCGGTCGTGATCAGCGACACGATCATCGCGATGCTGCTGACCAAGCAGAAGTACGCGGGGTTCACCAAGAAGGAGATCGTGGACGCCACGAAGAGCAGCGAGGTACTGCTGGGGCTGAGCGCGGAGAGCCGCGAGAAGGTCGACGAACTGGTGGAGAAGGCCGTCGCGGCGGGCGGCTCGGTCACCGGCGAGACCCAGGACCACGGTTTCATGTACGGACGCGCCTTCGACGACCTCGACGGCCACACCTGGGAGGTCATCTGGATGGACCCGGCCGCGGTGCAGGGCTGACGCGCACGCGGGCCTAGCATGGGCGGGTGCAGACGAGTCCCGCCCATGCCGTCCATCACGGGGACCGCGAGATAGAGACGCTCGAGGAGTTCGACGCGATCGTCTCGTCCCGCGGCACGCTCTCCGGATTCCGTGTCCAGTCCGTCGATCTGACCGACCGCACACGGGAGTTGCTCACCACCGACACCGCCGGGGCCGTCTTCCTCGGCTGCCGGATGCGCCCCGACGCGACGGAGAAGATCCGCGCCGACGGCGCCCTGGTCCTCCCGCCCGTCCCGGGCCTGCCCTTCGACCCGTACCGGGGGCATCTCTACACGCCCGACGACCTGTTCGCCTCGCTCGACAAGGGCTACGAGGCGACCCCGGACGCGCTGGCCTACGCCTGGTTCCAGCGGACCAAGGCGGACGGCGACATCTTCGCCTCCATGCTGCGCGCGGTCCACGACGACTCCATGTCCGACGCCCTCGACGAACTCCTGCGCGGGGCACGGGTCGTGGGCGTGATGGGCGGTCACGCGATGGCCCGCGGCACCGAGGAGTTCCGGGGCGCCGCCCGGCTCGGACGGGCGCTGACCCACGCCGGTTTCACGGTGGCGACGGGCGGCGGTCCGGGCGCGATGGAGGCGGCGAACCTCGGCGCCTACGCGGCCCCGTACGACGACGCCGTGCTGGACGAGGCCTGCGGACTCCTCGCGTCCGCGCCCTCCTTCACGCCGTCGATCACCGACTGGGCGCGCGCCGCCTTCGAGGTGCGCGCCCGCTGGCCGAAGGGCAACCACTCGATCGGCATCCCCACCTGGTTCTACGGCCACGAGCCGCCGAACGCCTTCGCCTCGCACATCGCGAAGTACTTCGCCAACGCCACCCGCGAGGACGGGCTGCTGGCCCGCTGCGACGCGGGCGTGGTCTTCCTGCCGGGCGCCGCCGGCACCGTGCAGGAGATCTTCGACAACGCGACGCCGAACTACTACGGGTCGCGCGGCGAGCCCACGCCCATGGTGCTGGTGAACCGGGCCCACTGGACGGAGCGGCTGCCCGCCTGGCCGCTGCTGCGGTCGCTCGCGCGGGAGCGTTCCATGGAGGCCCGGATCGCCCTGGTCGACCGGATCGAGGAGGCCCCGGAGGCCTTGAAACGTCTGGGCGGTTAATAAAAAGGCAAAGTCCGGGCTCGCTGTAGGCATATGCGTTGACACTACTTATGCGGCGCTTATAAACCTGGGAGCCGCATGGGAACACTGATGAACCGTCAGTGTTCCGTCAACCCCCCGCAGTTGCATATTCCCGTAAAGGACAAACGTGTCAGTTCTGTCCGTATCCCGTCGTACCGTCGCGCGCTCCGTGCGTGTCCTCGGTGTCGTCTCCGCGTCCGCCGCCCTCGCGATCGGCGCCGCCGGCAACGCGGCGGCCTGCAACATCAACGAGTTCTCGGCCGAAGCCAAGTGCGTCGGTGACAAGGGCGTCATCACCGTCACCGACGTGGACCCGGCCGGTGTCCCCGCCACCATCACCGTCTTCCTGCAGGACAAGCAGATCGGCGAGCAGGTGGTCAAGGGCTCCCGTGAGGGCACCACCATCACCTTCGAGGAGGACTGGAAGCCGAACGCCGAGTACCGCATCCACGTCGACGCCAAGCCCTACGTCGACGAGGACATCAAGCCGAACCTGGTCACCCCGGCGACGGCCTGCAAGACGGAGGAAGAGGAGCCCCCGGCCGAGGAGGAGCCGAAGCCGACCCCGTCGGAGTCCTCCTCCACCCCGGCCGAGGAGGAGCCGAAGCCGACCCCTTCGGAGTCGGAGAGCGAGAGCACCGCTCCGGCGGACACCTCGAGCAACGCCCCCTCCCCCGCCGGTGAGTCGAACCTCGCCGAGACCGGTGCCAACTCCAACACCGGTCTGATCGCCGGCGTCGCGGCCGCCCTGGTCGTGGCGGGCGGTGGCGCGGTCTTCTTCGGCATGCGCCGCCGCGGGGCGAGCAGCCAGCGCTGACGCCTCACGCACACGGTGGTGGCCCGTCCCCTCCCCGGGGCGGGCCTCTTCCGTCGCCGGCCGCTCAGCCGAACGTCGCCCGCTCCAGCCAGAACTCCAGCAGTTTCCGGTCGCCGAGCACCTCGAGCCCGGGGGCGTCCAGCGGCAGCCGGCGGTAGAAGGCGAGGAGCACGGAGGTGAGCGGGCCGCGCAGGGCGACCGTGGCCTTCTCGTGGCCGTGGTGCCAGGAGACGCCCTCCTCGCCGAGCTCGATCACCCACTCCGTACGGTTCCCCGCCCCGGCGTCGGTGACATGCAGATGGATGGTGCGCAGGGGGCCACGCAGCTCGTGCACCGTGTCGTCCGGCAGCGTCCGCTGCGCCCACTCCACGATCTCCAGCCACTCGTCGACCGCATCCGCGGCGACCTCGGGCGCCACCTCGTAGGGCAGTCCGGCGGCCAGGGTGGCGTCCGCGCGGTGGACGGTCACCTCGTGCGTCATACGACGGGCCCAGAACCCGGCGTTGTGCGTCCCGGCCCAGCTCCACACCTTCGCGTCCGGACCGGCCTCGCGCAGCGCGCCGACGACCAGTTCGCCGGACTCCGCCAGCCAGGCGTCCAGCGCACCGGGATCGCCCCACGCCCCGGGCCCGCCGAACCCCGGCACCCGGTCCTCGGGGACCTCGTCCTCGGCCCCGGTCCGCACCATGACGTCCACCCAGCGCAGGGCTCCGCCGAGATGCCGTACGAGCTGCTCCAGGGACCAGTCGGGTGTGGTGGGCACGGCGGAGGACAGATCGGCGCCGGACGTCACGACCGTCCGCAACCGCCCCACCTGGTGCGCGATCTCCTCGCAGTAAAGGTCGTGCGTGAGTGGTGTCATGCCGCTCACCCTAGGCAGCCGTGCTCATCCCAGCACGACGATTTCCGCCGCGTCGAACTCCACGCCGACCTCGTCCCCGGCCTCCGGCGCGTCCCGGAGCGCGCAGGCCGCCTCCAGGCGGGGGGCGTCCTCGGGCTGGAGGTGGACGGCGACGTGCGTGCCGCGGAAGGTGCGCGCGGCCACCGTGCAGCGCAGGCCCTCACCGGCCGGGACCAGACGGACACCGGCGGGGCGGACGAGAAGGGTCCGCGTGCCCTGCGGGGCGCCGTCCGGGACGGGGAGCTTGCCCCAGGGGGTCACCGCGACAGCGTCACCCACCGTCGCCTCGACGACGTTCTCGAAACCGAGGAAGCGGGCCACGAACGCGTCGGCCGGACGCCGCCACACCTCGAGCGGCGTGCCGGACTGGGCGATCCGGCCGTCCCGCATCACCACCACCCGGTCGGCCAGCGCGAACGCCTCGCCCTGGTCGTGCGTCACGGCGAGCACCGTGGTGCCCAACCGGCCGAACAGTTCGCGCAGTTCGACGACGAGACGCTCCCTGAGCGACCGGTCGAGCTGCCCGAGCGGCTCGTCGAGCATCAGCAGCCGGGGACTGGGCGCGAGGGCGCGGGCGAGCGCCACGCGCTGCTGCTCGCCGCCGGACAGCGCGGCGACGGCGCGTCCGGCCGCGTCCGGCAGCCCCACGAGGTCCAGCAACTCCCGTATGCGGTCCGCCTGTTCGCTCCGCGACGCGCCGTGCATGCGCAGGCCGAAGGCGACGTTGCCGCCCACGTCCCGCTGCGGGAAGAGCTGGTGGTCCTGGAACATCAGCCCGACGCCGCGCCTGTGCGCGGGCACGCCCGACTGGTCGCGTCCGTCGAGCGACACCCGCCCGGAGTCGAGGGGCTGCAGTCCGGCCACCGCCCGCAGCAGCGTCGACTTGCCGCTGCCGCTGGGGCCGAGCACGCACACGATCTCGTGCTCGGCGACCCCCAGGTCGACGGCGTCCAGCACCGGCCGCCCGCCGAAGCGGACGGTCGCGGCCTGAAGGCTCAGCAGCATCTAGAACTCCCCGGTCCGGTCGGTCCGCAGCCGCTCAAGGACGAGCAGCGCCACCGCGCACACGATCATCAGAATCGTCGACAGGGCCATCGCCTGGCCGTAGTTGAGGTCCCCGGGCCGCCCCAGCAGCCGCGCCACGGCGACGGGCAGCGTCGGGTTCTCCGGCCGCGCGATGAACACCGTCGCCCCGAACTCGCCCAGCGACACCGCGAACGCGAACCCGGCCGCGATCAGCAGCGCCCGCCGCACCAGCGGCAGGTCCACCTCCCGCCACGCCCGCCACGGCGACGCCCCGAGCACCGCCGCCGCCTCCCGCAGTCGTACGTCCACGGCCCGCAGCACCGGCAGCATGGTCCGTACGACGAAGGGGACGCCGACCAGCGCCTGCGCGAGCGGGACCAGGATCCAGGAGGCGCGCAGGTCCAGCGGCGGCTCGTCGAGGGCGATCAGGAAACCGAAGCCGACGGTCACCGCGGACACCCCGAGCGGCAGCATCAGCAGCGCGTCAAAGCCGCGCACCAGCCGTCCCGCGTCCCGCCGGGTCAGCGCCGCGGCGGCGAGGCCGCCGATCACCACGGCGACGGCGGTGGCGGCGACGGCGTACCGGAGCGAGTTGCCGACCGCCTCGATCGGCGCGACGAGGAACACTCCCCCGTCGTCCTCGGTGAGCGCCCGGTAGTAGGCGAGCCCCGCGTCGCCGAAGGACCGTTCCACCAGCACCGCGAGCGGCAGCAGGAGCAGGACGGCGACGGTGGCGACGACCGAGCCCAGCAGCGCCCACTGTCCGGCGCCGCGCGGCCGGCGCGCGGTCACCGAGGCGTCCACCAGCCGCAGCGCGGTCTCCCGGCGCCGTACGGTCCAGGCGTGCAGGGCGAGGATCGCGCCCACGGCGACGAACTGGACCATCGTCAGGACGGCGGCCGTGGACAGGTCGAAGATCTCCGAGGTCTGCCGGTAGATCTCCACTTCGAGGGTGGAGAAGGTGGGCCCGCCGAGGATCTGCACCACGCCGAAGGAGGTGAAGGTGAACAGGAAGACCATCAGCGCGGCCGCCGCGACGGCGGGCGCGAGCGCGGGCAGGGTGACGGTCCGCCAGGCCGTGAACCGGGAGGCGCCGAGCATCCGCGCGGCCTCCTCCTGCCGCGGGTCGAGCTGCGACCAGAGCCCGCCCACGGTGCGTACGACGACGGCGTAGTTGAAGAAGACGTGCGCGAGCAGGATCGCCCACACGGTGGTGTCCAGCCGCACCCCCCACAGCTCGTCGAGGAGTCCGCCGCGTCCGACGAGTGCCATGAACGCCGTACCGACGACGACCGTCGGCAGCACGAACGGCACGGTGATCACGGCCCGCAGCACCTGCTTGCCGGGGAAGTCGAAGCGGGCGAGGACGTACGCGCCGGGCAGGGCGATCAGCAGGGTGAGGGCGGTGGAGACGAGGGCCTGCCAGGTGGTGAACCACAGCACCTGCCGGACGCCGGACTGCGCCAGTACGTCCCCGATCCGCCCGAGCCGCCAGGTCCCGCCGGTCCTCAGTCCGCGCGCGACGATCGCGGTGACGGGATAGGCGAAGAAGACGGCGAAGAACGCGACGGGCACGGCCAGCAGGCCGAGCCGCGCCGCGCTCCCGCGCCGTCGCGCCGCGGTCCGCGTCACTTCAGTACGAGCGAGGTCCACGACTTGACCCACTGGTCACGGTTCTCGGCGATCTTCGCCGGGTCCATGGTCTCCGGATCCTCGGCCTGCGGCCCGAACTCCGTGAACTCCTCGGGCACCTCGGCACCCTCCAGCACCGGGTACACGAACATGTTGAGCGGCATGTCCTCCTGGAACCGCTTGCCGACCAGGAAGTCGAGCAGCGCCTTTCCGCCCTCGGGGTTCCTCGCGTTGCTCAGCAGCCCCGCGTACTCGACCTGGCGGAAGCAGGTGTCCTCGGCGACACCGGTGGGCGCCGTCTTCGGCTTCGGGTCGGCGTAGACGACCTCGGCGGGCGGCGAGGAGGCGTAGGACACCACCAGCGGCCGGTCGGCCTTGGCCTCCTTCCCGCCGGCCGAGCCGGAGAACTCCTCGTTGTAGGCCTGCTCCCAGCCGTCGACCACCTTGACGCCGTTGGCCTTGAGCTTCTTCCAGTAGTCCGGCCAGCCCTCGTCCCCGTACTCGGCGGCCGTTCCGAGCAGGAAGCCGAGGCCGGGCGAGGAGGTGGCGGCGTTCTCGACGACGAGGAGGTCCTTGTAGGCGGGCTTGGCCAGGTCGTCGAGGGTCTTGGGCGGGGTCAGGTCGTGCTCGGCGAACCACGCCTTGTCGTAGTTGACGCAGACGTCGCCGGTGTCGACGGGGGTGACCCGGTGCTTGTCCTGGTCCACGCGGTACGCGTCGAGGATCAGGTCGGAGCCCTTCGCCTCGTACGGCTGGAACAGCCCGTTGTCGAGGGCGCGGGAGAGCAGGGTGTTGTCGACGCCGAAGAGGACGTCGCCCTGGGGGTTGTCCTTGGTCAGGATCGCCTTGTTCACGGCCTGCCCGGCGTCGCCGTCCTCGAGGACCTTGAGCTCGTAGCCGGACTGCTTCTCGAAGGCGGCGACGACGTCCTTCGACACGGCCCACGAGTTGTGGCTGACGAGGGTCACGGTCCTGTCCCCGCCACCGCTCGCGTCGTCACCGCCGGACGACCCGCACGCGGACAGCGTGACCAGACCCAGCCCGACGGCCAGGACCGTGACCTTCTTGGTGATGCCCACTTGATTCCTCCTGGAGTGACCAGGAAGAGACGCGGCCCTGCCCGGGTCCCCTCGCGGAGGGGGCCCGGGCAGGGCGCAACAGCTCGAGTGATGACCGATCTCCCTACCCAGAATGACCTGGGCCAGGTTCGGAGGGTCTGCGGCCGGTGCCGCACTCTCAGCGCTGTGGCGCTCCCCTGTCGGAATATGCAGATGTTCTTACTCGGGTCACATTACCGTTCGCTCGCGGCGAGCTGACCACACGCCCCGTCGATCTCCTGCCCACGGGTGTCCCGGATCGTCACCGGTACACCGTGCGCGGCGATCGCCTCCACGAACGCCTTCTCGTCCTCGGGGCGGGAGGCGGTCCACTTGGAGCCGGGGGTGGGGTTGAGCGGGATGAGGTTGACGTGCACGGGGCGGCCCTTGAGCATCCGGCCGAGCCGGTCACCGCGCCAGGCCTGGTCGTTGATGTCCCGGATGAGGGCGTACTCGATGGACAGCCGCCGGCCCGACGTGGCCGCGTACTCGAACCCGGCGTCGAGGACCTCGCGCACCTTCCACCGCGTGTTCACGGGGACGAGGGTGTCGCGCAGTTCGTCGTCGGGGGCGTGCAGCGAGATGGCGAGACGGCACTTGAAGCCCTCGCCGGTGAACCGGTGGATCGCCGGGACGAGACCGACGGTGGACACGGTGATCCCGCGCTGCGACAGCCCGAGGCCGTCCGGCTCGGGGTCGGTGAGGCGGCGGATGGCGCCGACGACCCGGTTGTAGTTGGCGAGCGGCTCGCCCATGCCCATGAACACGATGTTGCTCAGCCGCGCCGGGCCGCCGGGCACCTCGCCGTCCCTGAGCGCCCGCATCCCGTCCACGATCTGGTGCACGATCTCGGCGGTGGACAGGTTCCGGTCGAGGCCGGCCTGCCCGGTCGCGCAGAACGGGCAGTTCATGCCGCAGCCCGCCTGGGAGCTGATGCACATGGTCACCCGGTCCGGGTAGCGCATCAGCACGGACTCGACGAGCGTCCCGTCGAACAGCTTCCACAGCGTCTTGCGGGTGGTGCCCTGGTCGGTCGACAGGTGCCGTACGACCGTCATCAGCTCCGGAAGCAGCGCCTCCCGCAGCTTGCCGCGCGAGGCGGCGGGGATGTCGGTCCACTGCTCCGGGTCGTGCGCGTACCGCGCGAAGTAGTGCTGCGAGAGCTGCTTGGCTCGGAACGCCTTCTCACCGGCCGCGACGACCGCCTCCTTGCGCTCGGCGGGCGTGAGGTCGGCGAGGTGCCGCGGCGGCTTCTTCGCTCCGCGGGGGGCGACGAAGGTGAGCTCACCGGGAACGGGACGGGCCACGGTCGGGCAACTCCTCAGGACGATGGGGGCCTGGCGACTCCGCACAGGCGGGGACGGCGGCACCTCTGTGCCTGGGCCGGGAGACGACCCGCGCGGGGCGGGGACGTACGAAAGGGCCCGCAGTACACCGCGAGCCCTTCCAGAGTACCTGTTCGCCGTCAACCCGATCCGACGAAGATCACCAACAGCAGCCACACCACCGGTGCCGTCGGCAGCAGGGAGTCGAGGCGGTCCATGATGCCGCCATGACCCGGGAGCAGGGTGCCCATGTCCTTGATGCCCAGATCGCGCTTGATCATGGACTCGCCCAGGTCGCCCAAGGTGGCGCTGACCGCGACCGCGAGGCCCAGGAGCAGGCCCTGCCACCAGACGCCGTCGTCGATCAGGTACTGCATGCACAGCGCGCCGGCGACCATCGCGAAGGTCACCGCGCCCAGCAGGCCCTCGCGGGTCTTGCCGGGGCTGATGCGCGGGGCGAGCTTCGTCCTCCCGAAGCGCCAGCCGACCGCGTACGCCCCGGTGTCGCTGACGACCGTCAGCAGCAGGAAGGTCAGGACGCGCCACGGGCCGTCGTCGGCGGTGAGCATCATCGCGACGAAGGTCGCCAGGAACGGTACGTAGAACGCCGCGAAGACGCCCGCCGTGACGTCCTTGAGGTAGCCCTCGGGCGGCGCCGCCATGCGCCAGACCAGCACCGCCAGCGCGGTGAGCGCCACGGCGACCCATGCGCCCTCGGCCCCCCGGACGTAGCCGGCGACGACCATGGCCGCACCGCCCAGCGCGAGCGGTATCAGGGGCGCCTTGATGCCCTTGCGCTCCCGCAGCCGTGACGTCAGCTCCCACAGGCCCACCACCACGGCGACCGCGACCACGCCGACGAAGACCGCTTTGACGACGAACAGCGACGCGACGATCACCACGCCGAGTCCGACGCCGACGCCTATCGCGGCACCGAGGTCCCGCCCCGCGCTCTTCTTCTGCGGTGCGGCTGCCGGCTGCGGGGCGTCGGGCATGGGCTCCGGATTCTGCGGCACCTCCCCGGGAAGGGGGCGGGCCCGCGTCGGCTCGTCTCGGAACAGGGGGCCGCTCAGCCGAGCGGCCCCCCGGTCCGCATCCTGGTCTCCGCCGTGTTCGGGTACGTCGGGCACGATGGGCATGGGGCGCGTGTGCTGCGCGTTGTGCGCATCGTACGCGGGACCCGCCGGAGCGGCCCCCCAGCCTTGCCCGTGGTCGGACGGCCCCCAGTACCCGGTCTGCGGCGTCCCCCAGGAAGAGTCGTTCATCAGACCTCGAGCAGCTCCGCTTCCTTGTGCTTCAGGAGCTCGTCCACCTGGGCGACGTACTTCGCGGTGGTGTCGTCGAGCTCCTTCTCCGCACGGCGGCCCTCGTCCTCGCCGACCTCGCCGTCCTTGACCATCTTGTCGATGGCGTCCTTGGCCTTGCGGCGCACGGAGCGGATGGAGACCTTGGCGTCCTCACCCTTGCCCTTGGCGACCTTGATGTAGTCGCGGCGGCGCTCCTCGGTGAGCTCGGGGAACACCACCCGGATGATGTTGCCGTCGTTGCTCGGGTTGACGCCCAGGTCGGAGTCGCGGATCGCCTGCTCGATGTTGCGCAGCGCGCTCTTGTCGAACGGCGTCACCACGGCCATGCGCGGCTCGGGCACGGAGAACGAGGCCAGCTGGTTGATCGGCGTCGGCGCGCCGTAGTAGTCGGCCACGATCTTGTTGAACATCGCCGGGTGCGCACGGCCGGTGCGGATCGCGGCGAAGTCCTCCTTGGCGACCACGACGGCCTTCTCCATCTTCTCCTCGGCCTCGAGGAGGGTCTCTTCGATCACCACTTGCTCCTGCGTGTCTTGAGTAGGCCCGGCTGCGGTTCCTGGTCAGGGGTTGCGGCCGGCTGCGTCGCGTCTTCTTCCTGCACGGTTCCCGACCGGCAGGCCATTGTCCATCCCCCGGTCAGCCGCGGCCGGCCGGGTCACCCACCAGCGTGCCGATCTTCTCACCCTTGACGGCGCGGGCGATATTGCCCTCCTTCAGGAGCTCGAAGACGACGATCGGGAGGCTGTTGTCACGGCAGAGCGTGACGGCCGTGGCGTCGGCGACCTTCAGGTCCCGGGTGATGACCTCGCCGTAGCCGAGCGCGTCGAACTTCACCGCGTCGGGGTTGGTCTTCGGATCGGAGTCGTAGACGCCGTCCACACCGTTCTTGCCCATGAGCAGCGCCTCGGCGTCGATCTCCAGGGCGCGCTGGGCGGCGGTGGTGTCGGTGGAGAAGTACGGCATGCCCATTCCGGCGCCGAAGATGACCACGCGGCCCTTCTCCAGGTGCCGCACGGCGCGCAGCGGGATGTAGGGCTCGGCAACCTGACCCATGGTGATGGCGGTCTGCACGCGGCAGTCGACGCCCTCCTTCTCCAGGAAGTCCTGGAGGGCGAGGCAGTTCATCACGGTGCCGAGCATGCCCATGTAGTCGGAGCGTGCGCGGTCCATGCCGCGCACCTGGAGCTCTGCGCCGCGGAAGAAGTTCCCGCCGCCGATGACGATCGCGATCTGCGCGCCGTCCCGGACGACGGCCGCGATCTCACGCGCGATGGCGTGCACCACGTCGGGATCGACGCCCAGGCCTCCGCCACCGGAGAAGGCCTCTCCGGACAGCTTCAGCAGAAACCGGCCGCGTACTTTGCCGTCGTCGCTCTTCTCAGCCTTGGTGGTCATCGTCGGATCCCGCCTCTTTCACGTGTTGCACATACGAAGAAGGCCATTGCCGGTGGGGCGTGGTTCGCATCCCATGCGGCAATGGCCTCCTCGTCAGATCTGCTGTCGTCCGGCACGCGCCGTCGCGTGGACGCGTGTCCGAACGACTGCTGTCGACCCTATCGGGGTCGCGCGCCCGTCGCGGTGCGGACTCAGATGCCGACCTTGATGCGCGTGAAGCGCTTCAGGGTGACACCGGCCTCGTCCAGGACCTTCTGGACGGACTTCTTGTTGTCCAGCGCGTAGGGCTGGCCGAGCAGCGTGGCGTCCTTGAAGAAGCCGTTGAGGCGACCCTCGACGATCTTCGGCAGGGCGGCCTCGGGCTTGCCCTCGGCGCGGGTGGTCTCCTCGGCGACGCGGCGCTCGGACTCGACGACCTCGGCCGGCACGTCCTCCTTGGAGAGGTACTTCGGCGCGAAGGCGGCGATGTGCTGGGCGACGCCCTTGGCGATCTCGGCGTTCGGCTTGTCGAACTCGACCAGGACACCGATCTGCGGCGGCAGGTCGGGCATGGTGCGGTGCATGTACGCCGCCACGTAACCGTCGGCGAACTGGGCGAAGCGGTCCAGGACGATCTTCTCGCCCAGGTTGGCGTTGGCCTCGTCCACGAACGCCTGGACGGTCTTGCCGGCCTCGATCTCGGAGGCGAGCAGGGCCTGGATGTCGGCCGGGGAGGTCTTGACGACGTGCTCGGCGATGGCGGTGGCCACGGCCTGGAACTTGTCGCCCTTGGCGACGAAGTCCGTCTCGCACTTCAGCTCGACGAGGACGCCGGAGGAGTTGTCGTCGGCGATGATCGAGACCACGGCGCCGTTCTCGGCGGAGCGGCCCTCGCGCTTGGCGACGCCCTTCTGGCCCTTGATACGGAGCGCCTCGACGGCCTTCTCGACGTTGCCCTCGGCCTCGTCCAGCGCCTTCTTGCAGTCCATCATGCCGGCGCCGGTGAGCTCCCGGAGCTTCTTGACGTCGGCGGCGGTGTAGTTCGCCATGAGTCTGTGAGTCTTTCTCGAAGTCTGGAGGTTCGGAGATCTGCGGATCAGGACCTACTCGAGGGCAGGCGTGTGACGCTCCGCCGATCCACGGGTGAACGGCGGGAGCGGATCACTTGTCACCGCTCCCGCCGTCATCGCCTGTGACGGGGCGGTCAGGCCTGCTCGGCCTCGGCGGCGGGAGCCTCGGCAGCGGGGGCCTCAGCGGCGGGGGCCTCAGCAGGCTTCTCGGCCTCGGCCTCGGCCGGAGCGGCCTCCTCGGCCTTCTTCTCGCCCGCGAGCAGGTCGCGCTCCCACTCGGCCAGCGGCTCACCGGCGGCCTTCTCACCCTTGCCGGCCTCGGCGACGCCGGAGCGGGACATCAGGCCCTCGGCGACGGCGTCGGCGATCACACGGGTGAGCAGGGTGACGGAGCGGATCGCGTCGTCGTTGCCCGGGATCTTGTAGTCGACCTCGTCGGGGTCGCAGTTGGTGTCGAGGATGGCGACGACCGGGATGTTGAGCTTCCGGGCCTCGCCGACCGCGATGTGCTCCTTCTTGGTGTCCACGATCCAGACGGCGCTGGGCACCTTCTGCATCTCGCGGATACCGCCGAGGGTCTTCTCCAGCTTGGCCTTCTCGCGGGAGAGGACCAGCAGCTCCTTCTTGGTGAGGCCGGAGGCGGCCACGTCCTCGAAGTCGATCTGCTCGAGCTCCTTGAGGCGCTGCAGACGCTTGTAGACGGTCGAGAAGTTGGTGAGCATGCCGCCCAGCCAGCGCTGGTTGACGTAAGGCATGCCGACGCGGGTGGCCTGCTCGGCGATGGCCTCCTGCGCCTGCTTCTTCGTGCCGACGAACATGACCGTGCCGCCGTGGGCGACGGTCTCCTTGACGAACTCGTAGGCGCGGTCGATGTACGACAGCGACTGGAGCAGGTCGATGATGTAGATGCCGTTGCGCTCCGTGAAGATGAAGCGCTTCATCTTCGGGTTCCAGCGACGGGTCTGGTGACCGAAGTGGACGCCGCTCTCCAGCAGCTCCCGCATCGTGACGACGGCCATGGCCGTATCTCCTTGAATTTCTCGGTTGTGCCGCGGATGCCGGACGGCTCCCGCGCCTGACGCCCACGACGCGCCGTTGCCACGAAGGACCGAGGGGCGCTGACATCCGGAACCCGGCCGTGACCGGTCCGGATGTCGGGGCGTGCGAAGTCGACCCGGTGGCCCGGGTCGCCACCAGAAGTGTACGGGACCCGCGAGGCGCCGGGTGACGCCGTTGTCCACAAACGGCCGGTGGTCCACGGGCCCGGGCGGCGATCACGGAGGTCCGGAAGGCTTCACCGCATGCGAAAGAGTGCATTCACGAGGGCGTGTACGCGACTGGTCCTTCTGGTGGTCCTGACCCTGGCGGCGCTGCTGGCCCCGCCGCCGCCGGGCCTGTCCGCGGCGGGGACGGCGAAGGTGGCGCCGGCGGGCGAGGACGCCGGGACGCCGGCCGTCGGACGGGCGTGGCCGGTGGGGGTACGGCCGCGGGTGCTGCGCGGCTGGGAACCGCCGGCGACGGTGTACGGGCGCGGGCACCGGGGCGTGGACCTGGCGGCTCCACCGGGGACGCCGGTACGGGCGGCGGCCGCGGGCCGGGTCTCCTTCGCGGGCCGGGTGGCCGGAAAGGGCGTCGTCTCGGTGGAGCTGTCCGGCACGGGCGACCCCCCGTTGCGCACCACCTACGAACCGGTCCGCGCGTCGGTGACCGAGGACGAGGAGGTGACGGCGGGCGAGGTGATCGGCACGGTGGCCCCCACGGGCTCCCACTGCACGGCCCCGTGCGTCCACTGGGGCCTGCTGAGCGGGGACACCTACCTGGATCCGCTCATCCTGCTGCCCCCGTGGCTCCTGTACAGGGGCCCGTCGAGACTGCTGCCGGTGCTGGGGGTGCCGGTGCCGGAGTGAGGGGCCGGGGACGCGCCCGTCAGCCCCGTACGCCGCGGAGCGCCATCGAGACCGCCGCCTGCGTGATCACGTCCGGGTGCTCCGCCGCGCCCAGCTCGATGCGGCGCACGGCGGCGTCGACCACTCCCTGGAGGAGCATCGCCGCGAGGCGGGGCTCCGCGTGGCCCAGGCCCGCCAGGGCCTCGACGATCATCGCGACGAGACCGCCGTGGGCCGCGCGGATCTTTTCCCGCGCACCCGCGTCGAGCTCGCTCGCGGAGATCGCGACCACGGCACGGTGCCGCCGGTCCCCGACCAGTTCCAGCTGCTTGCGGACGTACGCCTCGATCTTGGCCTCGGCACCGGCGGCGGCCGCCATGGCCGCCTCGACCTCCGCCGCCCAGACCGGGAAGTCGACCTCGCACAGCTCCTCGACCACGGCGGCCCGCGAACGGAAGTACTCGTACACGGACGAACGCGCGAGACCGGTGCGCTCGGCGAGGGCCGGGAAGGTCAGCGCCTCCGTACCGCCCTCGGACAGCAGGGAGCGTGCCGCGTCCAGCAGGGCGGCTCGCTGCATCGACCGGTGCTCGGCCACGGAGGCCGCTCGAATCCTTGGCACGCCATCCACTTTACGGACGCCCCGCCCGCGGCGGCCAGGGGATCGGCCGGCTCTCCGCCGGAACGGCTCAGCGGCCGAAACCCGCCAGCTTCGCGCGCAGCTGCAGCACGGACTTGGTGTGGATCTGGCTGACCCGGCTCTCGGTCACGCCCAGCACGTTGCCGATCTCGGCGAGGGTGAGCCCTTCGTAGTAGTACAGGGTGACCACGGTCTTCTCCCGCTCGGGCAGCGTGTTGATGGCCCGCGCCAGGAACCTCCGCAGCTCCCGGTCCTCGGCCACCTCCACCGGATTGTCGGCGGCGGTGTCCTCCAGGGTGTCCATGAAGCTCAGCTGGTCGCCGCCGTCGCCCCCGGCGTGCAGCAGCTCCTCCAGGGCGACGACGTTCGCCAGCGACAACTGGCTGAAAACCGCGTGCAGCTCGGCCACCGTGATGCCCATCTCCTCGGCGACCTCGCTCTCGGAGGGGGTGCGCCGCAACCGCGCCTCCAGCGTGGCGTAGGCGCGCTCCACGTTGCGCGCCTTCTGCCGCACCGAGCGCGGGATCCAGTCCAGGGCCCGCAGCTCGTCGATCATCGCGCCCCGGATACGGGTGATCGCGTAGGTCTCGAACTTGATCTCGCGGTCGACGTCGAACTTCTCGATCGCGTCGATCAGCCCGAAGACCCCGGAGGAGACGAAGTCCGCCTGGTCGACGTTGGGCGGCAGCCCCACACTGACCCGGCCGGCCACGTACTTCACCAGCGGTGAGTAGTGCAGGATCAGCTGCTCCCGCAGCCGCTCGTCCCCCGTCGCCTTGTACGACCGCCACAGCTCGTCGAGCGTCGAGGGAGCGGGCGGCCGCACGCTGCCACCGTCGCGGGCGGCTGGGGGGATCGCCGCCCGGTCGGACCCGGAGGTGTGCTGGGGCATTCGTCGCCTTGTGCCGTTCTGCCGTGGACCGGTGCCGCCTGAGTGCGCCGTCTGTCCGATGTCTGGGTGCCTGTCCTTGCCTGTCCGTGTCGGGATCCTCGTGAGCGTAGCGTGACTGCGGCGTCGCGGTGTGCGAAGAGGTGAGGTGGGACCGTGCGCAGATTCGTTCCGGGTGCCGTCCCGCCGGGGCACACCCGTCGCTCTGAGTGATCGACGGGTGGCCCAACTGGCGTGAATTTCAAGGAGTGTGGGGGTTCCCCCGGACGGCCGAACACGCTGCGTCAGCGAGGCTCGGGGCCGTCCCGGACCGGTGTCGTCGCCTGGCGCGTCAACTTCCAGCCGTCGCCGTGTCGTTCGACGTAACCAAGTGCTCGCAGTTCGTACAGTCTCGCGATCGCGTCGTCCGGGGTGGTCCGCGCGGTGAGCGCGATCTCCTCCGGCCGGGCCGTTCCGCGTCCCGGCAGCGCGTCGAGGACCTGCCGTCCGGCCGGGTCGAGCAGGTCCCGGGGCAGCACCGGCCCCCGGCGTTCCGGCGCGAGTTCGCCCATGTCGCCGACCAGCTCGACGACCTCGGCGGCGTCGGTGACCAGCACCGCGTCCTGCCGCAGCAGTTCGTGCACCCCGGCGGAGAGTCCACTGGTGGCCGGCCCCGGCACTCCCATCGTGTGGCGGCCCAGCCGCTGGGCCGCCCGGGCCGTCACCAGGGAGCCGCTGCGGTGGGCGGCCTCGACGACGACGGTGCCCCGGGTGAGCGCGGCGATCACTCTGTTGCGGAGGATGAATCTGCTCGGTGTCGGGTGATCACCGGGCGGCAACTCCCCGACGACGAGGCCCTGTTCCGCGATTCTGCCGATCAGCCCGGTGTGGCCGCGCGGGTAGGGCCGGTCGACTCCGCAGGCGAGCACGGCGACGGTGGCGCCGCCCGCGCCGAGGGCGCCGCGGTGGGCGGCGCCGTCGACCCCGTAGGCGCCGCCGGAGACCACGATCCAGCCGCGTTCGGCGAGGCCGGCGGAGAGGGTGGCGGCCATGTGGGCGCCGTACTCGGTGCAGGCGCGGGCACCGACGACGGCGACCGAGCGCAGCGCCCACATCCGCAGGTCCGCTCCCCCGCGCACCCACAGACCGAGCGGCCGGGCGTCGCCCAGGTCGTCGAGCTGTCCGGGCCACTGCGGGGTGCCGGGACCCACGAAGCGCACCCCGGCGTCCCGCGCGACGGCGAGGTCCCTGCGCGGTTCGGCCCGCTCCGCCCGGGCCAGTAATCCGGCCCACCGCTTGCCGCTCGCTCCCGGCAGCGGATCCCCCCGTTCCCTCAGCCGTCGTACCACGGCGTCCACGCCGAGCTCCCGCACCCAGCGCCCGCCGGCCTCGTCACCGGGTTCGATGACCCGGGTGAGGAAGACCCGGCCGAGCAGTTCGCCGTCGGGGCCGTCCACGGCGCTCACACCCCCGCCCCGACGGCCATGGGCACCCCGCGGGGGACGCCGGTGCGCAACTGCAGGGCGAGGGCGACGTCCGCGGCGTCGGGCCGCTCGTGGCCGGTCAGGTCGGCGACGGTCCAGGCGACCCGCAGGACCCGGTCGAGTCCCCGGGCGGTGAGCACGCCCCGTTCCAGGCTCCGCTCGGCGTCGTCCATGGCGCCGGGGGCGGCGTGCCAGCGGCTGCGCAGTTCCCGTCCGGGCACTTCGCCGTTGGTGCGCCACGGGGTGCCGGCGAGCCGTGCCGCGGCGCGGTCCCGGGCCGCCCGCACCCGGTCGGCGACCGTGGCGGTGCTGTCCCCCCGGGCGCCGCTCGCCGTCAGTTGGTCACGCGTGACGCGGTCGACCTCGACCCGCAGGTCGACCCGGTCGAGCAGCGGCCCGGACAGCCTGGCCTGGTAACGGCGGATCGCCGAGGGCGGGCACTCGCACTGCTCGTTCGTCCGCGAGAAGCGTCCGCAGGGGCACGGGTTGGCGGCGAGCACCATCAGGAAGCGCGCCGGGAAGCGCACGACACCGGCACTGCGCGCGATGATCACGTGCCCGGCCTCCAGCGGCTGCCGCAGGGCGTCCAGGGCCCGGCTGCTGAACTCCGGCGTCTCGTCCAGGAAGAGGACGCCCCGGTGCGAGAGGGACACCGCTCCCGGCCGCGCCGTACCGGGGCCGCCGCCGACGAGTGCCTGCATGGTGGCCGAGTGGTGCGGGGCGCAGTAGGGGGCCGTGTCGATCAGGGGTTTGTCCGGGGGGAGCAGTCCCGCCACCGAGTGCACGGCCGTCACCTCGAGCGAGGCCTGCCGGTCCAGCGGCGGCAGGATCGACGGCAGCCGCTCCGCGAGCATGGTCTTACCGGCGCCCGGCGGTCCTTCCAGGAAGAGATGGTGTCCGCCCGCCGCGGCCACCTCCACGGCCGTCCGCGCCGCGAGCTGGCCCACGACGTCCGCGAGGTCATGGCCCTGGTCGTGCGGTGCCGCGCCGACGCCGTGCGTCCCGGTGTCCGCTCCGGTGCCCGGGGCGCGCAGCCCCGCCAGCAGCGAGTCGGGCCGCGCCTGATCCCCGGTGTCCTCCTCCGGTACGGGCTCGTCGGCGAGCACCGCGATCAGCTGACGCAGGCTGCGGATGCCCAGGACGGAGATCCCCGGCACCAGCGAGGCCTCGGCGGCGGCGCACTCGGGCACCACCACCTGCTCGTATCCCGCGTCGGCCGCCGCCAGTACGGCGGGCAGGATGCCGCGCACCGGCCGCACCCGGCCGTCGAGGCCCAGCTCGCCGATCATGACGATGTCGCCGAGCACCCGCGGATCGATCCGTTCGGCGGCGCCGAGCACGGCACAGGCGACGGCCAGGTCGAAACCGCTGCCGGCCTTCGGGACCGACGCCGGGCTGAGTCCCACGGTGAGTTTCTTCTGCGGCCACTCGCCGCCGGAGTTCACCACGGCGGCCCTGACCCGGTCCCTGCTCTCCGTCAGGCTCTTGTCCGGCAGCCCCACCAGGGTGAAGGCCGCGACCCCGGGCTCCAGGTCGGCCTGGACCTCCACGACCACACCCTCGACGCCCACCAGCGTCACCGAGCACGTGCGCGCGAACCCCATGTCAGGCCACCCCCCGGACGTGCTCGACCACGGGTGCGCCGCGGGCCGGCAGCAGCACGCCGACCAGGTCGATGCGGACCCCGCCGGGCGGCGCTCCCCCGTGCTCCCGGAGCCAGCGTTCGGCGAGGTCCCGCAGGCGGTCGGCCTTGGCGGGCGTGACCGCCTCCATGGGGTGCTGGAAGGATCCCGCCCTGCGGGTCTTCACCTCGCAGACGACCAGGGCGTCCCCGTCCCGGGCCACGATGTCGATCTCACCGGTCCTGCCGCAGCGCCAGTTGCGCTGCAGGACCGTCATCCCGCACTGGGTGAGCCGCCGCGCGGCCAGTGTCTCGCCGTACCTGCCGAGTGCACTGCGCGCCCGATGTGCGTTCTGCGCGTTCTGCGCGTTCTGCGCGCCCTGCACGTTCTGTGCGTTCCGCGCACTCTGTGTGTTCTGTGCGTTCATGTCGGCACCACCTCCGGCGCCAACGGTCACGCATCCCGTCCGACGGAGTGGATCTTGGTGCAGAACTCGGCGACTGTGGACAACCCCGTCACCCGCACGAGTGCGCCGGTCACCCGCCCGGCAGCTCCAGATCGCTCTTGTTGAGCTCCTCGATGTTCACGTCCTTGAACGTCAGGACGCGCACCTGCTTCACGAACCGGGCCGGCCGGTACATGTCCCAGACCCAGGCGTCCGCCATCGACACCTCGAAGAAGACCTCGCCCTGAACCGAGTGCACCTGCATCTCGTAGTCGTTGGTGAGATAGAAACGCCGCTCGGTCTCGATCACGTATTTGAACAGACCGACGACATCGCGGTACTCCCGGTAGAGCTTGAGCTCCATCTCGGTCTCGTACTTCTCGAGGTCCTCGGCGCTCATGGCATGTTCCCCTTCAGCCGTGCGATCCCACCATTGTGCGCCAGCCCCGGGAGTCACTGGACGATTTCGGTGTCCAGGGTCACGGGCCCGGCCGGGGGGCCTTCGTCGAGCAGCGTGCGCAGCAGCTCGGCGAGTCTGGTCGGATACACCGTCTCATGCGCCCGGGCGAGTTCCGGGCACGTCCACCAGCGTGCTCCGGTGACACTGCGCCGCTCCAGCTCGGTCAGCGCCGTGGCCGCGACCTCGGTCCGGGTGGTGCGGGCGAGGTAGTACCACTCGTCCTGGTCCCAGCGGCGGCCGGCGAACGGGAAGGAGCACCTCCGCCGCCACAGCACCGGGCCGAGCTCGACCTCGGTGATGCCGGTCTCCTCGGCGAGTTCCCGCAGGGCGGCCTGTTCACGGGTCTCGTCGCCCTCCACGCCACCGCCGGGCGTGAACCACCAGTCGTCGGCCGGATCGTCCAGTTCATGGCCGTGCAGCAGCAGGATGCGGTCCCGCGGGTCGAGCAGGACGACCCGGGCGACCCTGCGCGGTCCGCCCGTGCAGGAGTCCTCGGACGCCGGGACGGGCTCAGCGGACACCGGCGGTCCCCGCGTCGGCGCGGGTCCGGGACGCGCCCGCCCGCTTGGCGACGGGGCCGTACGCGGCCCCGCCGAGGATCAGCACGGCACCGGCGATCACCAGCGCGACGACGGTCCTGAACGGCCCCGGCGAGGAGAGCGCACCGAGCTGCTCGAAGCCGGTGGGCGCCTCGAGCATGCCGTTCATCGGCCAGACCACGGCGTCGACCCTGGCCTGGACCGCGTCACGGGAAACGGTGCCGCCGGCGGCGTCGGTCAGATGGGCCGTGGAGTCCAGCGACCCGGAGCGCTCGTCACCGAGCAGGAACAGGCGTCCCTCCGGCACGGTCACCTCAGGAATGGCACCGAACTCGGCCGCCGTGCCCCCGGCGAGGTACGGCTCGTCGATCTCCTTGCCGTTGACCTCCAGCTTGCCGTCCCGGCAGCAGGAGACCGTGTCACCGCCAACGGCGACCACCCGCTTCACCATGGGCAGGTCCGACCACGTCGTGTCCGTGAAGACGACCACGTCACCACGGCGGACGTCGGCGCCGTCGATGCGCTCGGCCAGCACCCGGTCACCGGCGCCGATCGTCGGCTCCATCGACGGGGTGGGCACGGTGTACGGCCGGTACAGCACCGCTCCCCAGACGAATCCGCCGAGGAACAGCACCATGCCCAGGGCCACGGCCAGCCCGGACAGACGCTGTCCGGCCCCGCTGCCCGGGCTCCTGGTGCCAGGGACCGTACGCGTCGTGCTCTGACCACTCATGGGCGGCACCCTACCCGGCGGTACCGGACCGGGTCAGCCCTCCCGGCGGCCCTCTCCGGCCCCGTACCGCCGGCGCCGCCAGAGCACCAGCGGCACCACGCCCGCGAGCGCGAGTGTCTGGGGCGCGGCCGTCAGGACCGCGGCGGACGACGGTCCCGCGGCCAGACCGGGCTGGTCGAAGGTGTCCGGGACGGGCAGGTTGGTCCAGCGGTTGACCGGCCAGGCGATGACGACGGCGCGGCCGACGACCTCGTCCACGGGGACCATGCCGTGGTTCTTGTCGCCCTGGTTGTAGCGGGAGTCCCGGGAGTTCTGCCGGTGGTCGCCCATGACCCAGATGCGGCCCTCGGGGACCTTCACCTTGAACTGGCCGCCCTGTTCGTCCTGGCTGCACGGGGTGTTGCCGGGGTACACGTACGGCTCGTCCAGCGCCGTGCCGTTGACCTTCAGCGGGCCGGTGCCCTTGCACTCGATCGTGTCGCCGCCGACCCCGATGACCCGCTTGATCAGGTCCTTCTCCTCCGCGGACGGCATCAGGCCGATCCAGCTGAGGGCCTTCTGCAGGAGGTTCGGGTCGGGCGTCGGCTCGCCGGCCAGCCAGTTGTCGGGGTCGTGGAAGACGACGACCTCACCGCGCTCGGGCTCGGAGCCGAACCAGGGGGTGAGCTTGTCGACGAGCACCCGGTCGCCCTGCTGGAGGGTGTTCTGCATCGAGTCGGAGGGGATGGAGAACGCCTGCACCAGGAACGTCTTGATGAGCAGCGCCAGCACCAGCGCGATGCCGATCAGGATCGGCAGTTCCTTCCAGAAGGAGCGGGGCCGCTGCGTCTGGGGGGTGCCGTCGCCCGAACCGCCTCGCGCCGTGGGGGGCTGATCGTCCCCGGGTCCGTCGCCGCCACCCGCCGGGGAGCCGTTCCCGGAGGTCACGAAGTCGTCAGCCGCCGGACCCGTCGCTCCCACGGGACGCCCGCGGTGTTCCTCGCCCTCGCGCCCGGACCGTGCGCCAACCGCCGCATCCCCCACGCCAACTCCTCACTCTCTGCCGCCGCCCGCGCCATGCCCGGCGCAGGCCCACCACTCCCATAACGAGCGGGAGTTCCGCAGGGCTCGGGAGCTGGACCATTCCATCGGGATCGTCCGGGGCAACCCTATGCGACAGCGGGGCGGCAGCGGTCGACCCGGACGCCGAGTCCGACACGGACGCGTAGGCCGTCGGCTCCTCCAGCGTGCTCCAGTGGCCGAGCGGCCAGGCGATGACCACGGCCCGGCCCACCACCTCGTCCTCGGAGACGGTGCCACCGTAGTCGGTGTCCTGGTGGGAGCGGGAGTCGGCGGAGTTCGCGCGGTGGTCGCCCATCACCCACAGCCGCCCCTCGGGGACGGTGACGTCGAACGGGGTCGTGGACGGGGCGTTGCCGGGATACAGGTAGTCCTCGTCGAGGGGAACGCCGTTGACCGTGACCCGGCCCTGCTTGTCGCAGCACTGGACGCGATCGCCACCGACGCCGACGACCCGCTTGATGAGGTCCTTCTCGTTCTCGGACGGCAGCAGTCCGATGAAGGTGAGCCCGTCCTTGATCTGCTTGATCCCGACGGGGTCGTCCTTCTGCGGCGCGGTCCCCTCGTCCTGGAGCCAGCCGCCGGGGTCCTTGAACACGACCACGTCCCCGCGCTGCGGCTTGGAGCCGAACCACGGGGTGAGCTTGTCGACCAGCACCCGGTCGCCGATCTGGATCGTCTGCTCCATGGAGCCGGACGGGATGACGAAGGCCTGGACGAGGAACGTCTTCAGCACCAGCGCTATCACGACGGCGACCCCCACGAGGAGGGGGATCTCCTTGACGGCGCTGCGCCTGCGGCGCCGCTTGACCTTGCGCTGGAGCTTGCGCCGTTCGGCCCGGCTGCGTCCGGGTGCCGGCCCGGACGCGCGGCGGGAGCCGGTGGGCAGCAGGTTCTCCGCGGCACTGTCCGGGACACCGCGCGGTTTGCCGCGGTTACCCATGGGTGCCCTCCGTCGCGTTCGTCGCCGGGGCGGGCACCCGCGCGTAGGCGTCGGGCCGGTGCAGCCGGGTGGCGCGGCCGAAGGGCCAGACGATCCCGTCGGCGCGGCCGATCACGTTGCCGACGGGGATCATGCCGCCGCCGGGCGAGCCGAGGTGGTCACGGGAGTCGCTCGAATCGCCGCGGTGGTCCCCGAGGACGAACAGGCGCCCGTCGGGCACGACGACGTCGAAGGGGACCGTGGAGGGGCTGTCGCCGGGGAACAGGAAGCCCGACTCGTCGACCGACCGGCCGTTCACCCGGAGCCTCCCCTCCCCGTCACAGCAGACCACGTGGTCCCCGCCCGTCCCGACGACCCGTTTGACGTAGTCGGCGTCACCGAAATAGCCGGTGCCGTCGAACACGATCACGTCGCCGCGCTGCGGCCCGGCGCCGAAACGGTATGCCAACTTGTTCACGAGCACGCGGTCCCCGACCCTCAATCCGTGTTCCATCGATCCGCTGGGGATCTGGAACGGTCGCGCCACGAACGTGTTCAGCGCCAGCAGGAACAGCAGACAGAGCAACAGGGTCAGGGTAATCCGCCCGCCGGGCAGCCATCGCGTGAGGCGCGACACCGAACGCGACACCAAAGCGGAGCGCGACCGCTCCTCCGGCCCCGCCGTCCCCGAGGTGTTCTCGGGTCCGGCCGGGGGGAGGGAGCGGTCGCGCTCCGTCGGCTGTGCTTCGGTGTCCATCGGGGCCAGATGCTATCCGGCCGCGATATGACGCCGGTAAAGCGCTCAGCTGTCGCGCTTCTCCTTGATCTTCGCCGCCTTGCCGCGCAGCTCGCGCAGGTAGTACAGCTTGGCGCGACGGACGTCACCGCGGGTGACGAGCTCGATCTTCTCCACGATCGGGGTGTGCACCGGGAAGGTGCGCTCGACGCCGACGGAGAAGGAGACCTTGCGGACCGTGAAGGTCTCGCGCACGCCGGCGCCCTGGCGGCGGATGACCACGCCCTTGAACTGCTGCACACGGGAGCGGTTGCCCTCGATGACGCGCACGTGGACGTTCACGGTGTCGCCGGGACGGAAGGCGGGGACGTCGCTGCGCAGCGACGCGGAGTCGACGGAGTCGAGCAGGTGAGACATTTCGTCTGCTTTCTTCGCTGATGCCGCAGGTCATCAACGGCAACTAGAGGCTGGGATCGATGCCGTGCGGTTCGGGACGGGCGTCGTGTCCCCCTGCGGCAGGGGCGCACGCCGGACGACGCACAGCAGCGGCCTATTCTTCCACGTCGCCGGTCCTGCGCCAAAATCGGCCGTACGGCTCTCCGGCGGGATCCGGTTCCCAGCCCAGGACGGACAGCGTCTCGCGGTCCTTCTTGTCGAACGCCCCGGGTTCGCAGCGCTCGATGAGGTCGGGCCGGTTGGCGGTGGTCCGGCGCAGCGCCTCGTCGCGCCGCCAGCGGGCGATCTTCCCGTGGTGGCCGCTGAGCAGCACGTCCGGGATGCCGCGCCCGCGCCACCGCGGCGGCTTGGTGTGGACGGGGCCCTCCAGGAGGCTCGCCATGGCCCCGGGCGCGAAGGAGTCGTCGCGGTGCGACTCGGCGTTGCCGAGGACGCCGGGGAGCAGCCGCGCGACGGCCTCCGTGACGACGAGGACCGCGGCCTCGCCGCCGGCCAGTACGTAGTCGCCGATGGACACCTCGTACACGGGCATCCGGGTGGCGTACTCGTCGATGACGCGGCGGTCGATGCCCTCGTAGCGGGCCGGGGTGAAGACCAGCCAGGGGCGCTCGGAGAGCCGGACGGCGAGTTCCTGGGTGAAGGGGCGGCCGCTGGGGGTGGGGACGATCAGGGCCGGCTCGCGGGAGCCGGTCTCGTAGCCGTCCGCCAGGACCGAGTCGAGCGCGTCGCCCCACGGCTCGGTCTTCATGACCATGCCGGGTCCACCGCCGTACGGGGTGTCGTCGACGGTGTTGTGCCGGTCGTAGGTCCAGTCGCGCAGGTCGTGCACGTGCACGTCCAGCTGTCCGCGTGCGCGTGCCTTGCCCACGAGGGAGACGTTCAGCGGTTCGAGGTACTCCGGGAAGATCGTGACGACGTCGAGCCGCATCACGCCTCGTCTCCGGAGTCCTGGGACGAGGCACTGTGCCCACCGGCGGCTTCGTCGGGGGCCGCGTGGTCGTCGATCAGGCCCGGCGGCGGGTCGATGACCGCGCGCTGCTCCTCCAGGTCGATCTCGGTGACGATCTCCTCGACGAACGGCACGTACACCTCGGTGCCGTCGGGGCGCTCGACCACGAAGAGGTCCTGGGTGGGCAGGTGCGAGATCTCGGTGATCCGGCCGACCTGCTCGCCGTCCTTCGTGACGACGTCGAGGTCGATCAGCTGGTGGTCGTAGTACTCGTCCTCGTCCTCGGGCCGCTCGTCCGGGTCAACGTCGGCGATGAGGAGGGTGTTGCGCAGGGCCTCGGCGGCGTTGCGGTCGCGGACGCCCTCGAAGCGCAGCAGGAGGCGGCCGCTGTGGACGCGGCCGGTCTCGATGGTGAGCGGCCCGGCGGAGGCGGGGTCGGTGGTCAGGACGGCGCCGGGCCCGAGCCTCAGCTCCGGTTCGTCGGTGCGGACCTCCACGGTGACCTCGCCCTTGATGCCATGGGCGCGGCCGATGCGCGCGACTACCAGCTGCACTGTGCTTGATCTCCTGTCGAACTGCGGCGAGCCGCCCACGGCTCGTACGACTGCGGGCCGGGGACGGCCCAGTGGCCTTCCCCGGCCCGAGCCGGTACTGCGTTCGGCGTCAGCGGACGTGGTCCACGTCGACGAGGTCGACGCGGACACCGCGGCCGCCGATGGCGCCCACGACGGTACGCAGAGCGCGTGCGGTGCGGCCGTTGCGGCCGATCACCTTGCCGAGGTCGTCCGGGTGGACCCGGACCTCGAGCACCCGCCCACGGCGCAGGTCACGCGAGGCGACCTGCACATCGTCAGGGTTGTCGACGATGCCCTTCACGAGGTGCTCGAGAGCCTCCTCGAGCATGCTCAGGCCTCGGTCGACGCGGACTCGGCGGCGGCCTCGTCCTTCTTCTCAGCCTTCTTCTTCTGGGTGATGGCCTCACCCTTGCCCTCGTCCTCGCCACCGAGCGCCTCGAAGGACGGGCGAGCAGGCTTCTCGGCCTGCTGCAGCAGCGGAGCCGGGGCGGGCTCGCCCTTGAACTTCTGCCAGTCGCCGGTCTTCTTCAGGATGGCGAGCACGGGCTCGGTCGGCTGGGCGCCGACGCCGAGCCAGTACGCCACGCGCTCGCCGTCGACCTCGATCACCGACGGGTTGTACGTCGGGTGGTACTTGCCGATCTCCTCGATGGCCCGGCCGTCACGGCGGGTACGGGAGTCGGCGACGACGATGCGGTAGTGAGGCGAACGGATCTTGCCCAGACGCTTCAGCTTGATCTTGACTGCCACGGGAGTGGGTTCTCCTGAATTTGACGTGGTTGGGCACGGCGGGATGTGCCGCGTGGGGTTGCGGTACCCGAGTGCCCGATGGACGCGTCAGCCGGAGGAGAGAGGGGTCCTGTGCGACTGTCGAGTACAGCTAGCCATTGTGCCACACCCCGCGGGGCGCGTTCGGCGGGGGGTGAGCGTGCTTCGGGGACACCCGGCGGTGGCGCGTACCGGGAGGAGGTCGCGACGGCCCGGCGCTCGCGGGGTGCCTCCCCTGAAGGAGACACCCCGACGCCCCGGAGGGGGCACGCCGGCACCCTGGAGGTGCCCCCGGGCCCTCGAGGCCCCGGGGAAGGCACGATCGCCCGCAGGGGCGGCGCGCACGACGGCGCCCCGTGTCTCCGGCACCCACGAGATGCCGGAGACGGTCAGCTCGCCGCCGCCACCACTTCCGGGATCCGGAAGGGTTTCCCGCAGCCGCCGCAGACGATGGGGGCCTGGGCGAGGACCGAGGGAACGACGCGGACGTTGCGGCCGCAGTCGCAGACGGCCTTGACGCGGACACCGCCCCCGGAGGAGCCGTGCCGGGCGGCCGGACCGCGGAAGCTGCGGGCCGTGTCGCCCGCGGTCGCCGCGGAGTGGGCCTTCAGGGCGCGCTGGAGGCGTTCCGTCGTCGGACGGTAGCGGCGCTTCGCCTCCGGGGTGAGCGTGACCAGCGAGAAGCCGCTGCTGGGATGCGGTTCCTCGGGGTGGTCCAGGCCCAGTTCCTCGGCGATCGCGAGGAATCTGCGGTTGTGGTATCGGCCGGCGCGGGATGTGTCGCGTACGCCGCGCGCGGCGGCGACGCCGTGGACTGCCTCGTGCAGCAGTCGTTCGAAGGAGAGTTCGTGACCGCACGCGGACGACGACTCCCCGATCAGGGACTCGGGCGCGGCAAGATCGGGCAGCTCGGGGTGGTACCGCTGAATGTCGGCCCACGCCTGCGCCAGTTCTGCGGCGAGAACAGGTGGTGTCTGTGTCGTGCTCACGTAACGACAACGAGCCTGGGTGTCCCTGTGTTCCGATTCCGGGGCATCCCAAATAATTTGCACGTACCCGTCAGTTGCCGCTGATGCGTCCTGACGAGTACGGGTGCGCTGATCTGCGGAGAAGCCTCGCAGCTCGCCTCAAGGTGGTGCGTAGGCTGACGTACGCCCCCGCGCGTAAGCGGTCTCGGCGCGCCGGTGCGTGTGGGGCTCGCGGATGCGCAAGAGGCGTTTCGGTCGCTCTCGCGGCGACGCGACGTCCGGCTCGGCGGACATGCCACGGGCGCGACGTTACCGGGTCCTCCCCCGCCTCCGCGCACCGACCCGCCACAAGCCGCTCCGGGCTTCGTCGACCTTGGCCGGAATCGGCGTACGGGTGCCTTCGTCATGGCGGATCAGCCGGACCGGGATTACCGGAATGTGAATTCTTGCCACTGGCACGAGCCGACTGCCGACCGTCGCCGCATTCCACTGGACGACACGACGAGGGCGGAGTTTCCTGGCATACGGGGGGTGTGCGGGGCGCACTGTACGGGGGCCAGGGAATCGGGCACTGCGGCAACTCTCGGCTGATTGGGGCGCTTACCTATGACACCTACGCTCGTGCGGCAGCACCCGCCTCGTACGGGGACCGTCCCCCGTGTGGACCCGCGCGCACGCGCGCGTGACTGGTCCGAGATCCAGGAGCGGATGCTCGTACCGCTCTACGAGGCCGTCTACGAGCGACTGGACGTGGGACCCGCGACACGGCTGCTCGGCCTCGGCTGCGGTTCCGGGCTGGCCCTGCTGATGGCGGCCTCGCGCGGCGCCACGGTCACCGGTGTCGACACCTGTGCCGACCGGCTGACCCTCGCGCGGGAGCGGTTGCTGCCCGACGAGCGGGACGCACGCGCGCGTGACGACACCCGGATCGTGCACGGCACGCCCGCACAGGCCGCGCGCACGGACACGTACACCGTGGTGACCGCCTTCGAGCCGATCGGCTGCCTGGCGGGCGACGCGGAGAGGCTGGACGACCTGCTCGCCGAGGCGGTGCCGCTCGCCGGCCGTGGAGCGGCCGTGGTGCTGGCCGGCTGGGGGCCGCCGGAGCGGTGCGCCACGGCGTCCGTGCTCCGGGTGGCCACCGAACTGGCGGAGCCGCTGCGCGGCGCGGGCAGCTGGCGCCCCACGGACCGCGACGACCTGGAGCGGGTCGCCGCGCGGGCGGGGCTGCGGCCGGACGGCTCCGGGCGGGTGGCCTGCCCCTTCGGCTACGCCGACGCGGACAGCGCGGTACGGGGGCTGAAGTCGACCGGGCTGTTCGACCCGGCGGTCACGGCCACGGACCAGGCGCAGGTCGACAAGGAGCTGGCGGAGGCCCTGCACCCGTACCGGCGGCAGGACGGGACCGTGTGGATGCCGAACGTGTTCCGGTACCTCGTCGCGCGCGTTCCCTGAGACACGCCACCGGGGCGCCCCCACGATGGGGGGACGCCCCGGTGCCGCACGACGGGCTCTCAGCCCATGAACTTCTTGAACTCGTCGGGCAGCTCGAAGTCCTTGCCGCCCTGCTGCGGCAGACCGAAGGCGCCCGCGCCCTCCGCGGCGGCGGCGCGGCGCGCGGCCTCTTCCTGCTCCTGCTGCTTGCGCTTCATCGGGTTGCCGGAGCGCTGCTTGCCCTTGGCCTGCTTCTGCTTCTTCTTCTGCCGGCCCGGACCGCCGCCCATGCCCGGCATCCCGGGCATCCCGGGCATGCCGCCGCCCTGGGCCATGCGGGACATCATCTTGCGGGCCTCGAAGAACCGCTCGACCAGATTCTTCACCGCGCTGACCTCGACACCGGAACCCTTGGCGATACGAGCGCGGCGCGAGCCGTTGATGATCGTCGGTTCCTGGCGCTCGGCCGGGGTCATCGACTTGATGATCGCGGCGGTGCGGTCGACGTCCCGCTCGTCCAGGTTGTTGATCTGGTCCTTGATCTGGCCCATGCCGGGCAGCATCCCGAGCAGCTTCGAGATGGAGCCCATTTTCCTGACCTGCTCCATCTGGGCCAGGAAGTCGTCCAGGGTGAAGTCCTGGCCCTTCTTCGACGCCAGCTTGGAGGCCATCTTCTCGGCCTCTTCCTGGCTGAACGTCTTCTCCGCCTGCTCGATCAGGGTGAGCAGGTCACCCATGTCGAGGATGCGGGAGGCCATCCGGTCCGGGTGGAAGGCGTCGAAGTCGTCGAGCTTCTCGCCGTTGGAGGCGAACATGATCGGCTTGCCGGTGACCTGCCGGATCGACAGCGCCGCACCACCGCGCGCGTCACCGTCGAGCTTGGACAGCACCACGCCGTCGAAGCCGACGCCGTCGCGGAACGCCTCGGCGGTGTTGACCGCGTCCTGACCGATCATCGCGTCGACGACGAACAGGATCTCGTCAGGGCTGACGGCGTCCCTGATGTCCGCGGCCTGCTGCATCATCTCCTGGTCGATGCCCAGGCGGCCGGCGGTGTCCACGATCACGATGTCGTGGACCTTGGTCTTCGCGAAGTCGATCGAGTCCTTGGCGACCTTCACCGGGTCGCCCACGCCGTTGCCCGGCTCGGGCGCGTAGACGGCGACGCCCGCGCGCTCGGCGACGACGCTGAGCTGGTTGACGGCGTTGGGGCGCTGGAGGTCGGCGGCGACCAGCACCGGCGAGTGGCCCTGCTCCTTCAGCCAGCGGCCGAGCTTGCCCGCGAGGGTGGTCTTACCGGCACCCTGCAGACCCGCCAGCATGATCACGGTGGGGGGCTGCTTGGCGAAGCGCAGGCGGCGGGTCTCGCCGCCGAGAATGGTGACCAGTTCGTCATTGACGATCTTGAGCACCTGCTGCGCCGGGTTCAGCGCCTTGGAGACCTCGGCGCCGAGCGACCTTTCCTTCACGTTCTTGATGAAGGCCCGGACGACGGGCAAGGCCACGTCCGCTTCAAGGAGGGCAATGCGGATCTCACGCGCCGTGGCGTCGATGTCCGCTTCGCTCAGCCGGCCTTTTCCGCGGAGATTTTTGAAGGTCGCGCTGAGGCGGTCGGAGAGAGTATCGAACACGGCGGCGTCGGTCCTCAGGGTCGGAGTCGGTACGGGCTGCCCTCCAGGGTATCCGGACCGGCAAGCAAATCGTCCCCTCCACCGACGTCGGTGGAGGGGACGCACACCCCGCTTCAGCGGGGACCACGCATTGCGCACCTCAGCGCCAAGGGCGCGTTCCGGACCACCCCCGCGACGGCGGGGACCACCCGATCAACGCATGGAACGACCGCAAGGTCACGCCCTCAATGTCTCCTCCAGTTTCCGCGCCACCGCCACCGCCTCCTCGGTGGGAAGCGACGTGCCGTCGAAACCGGTGACGTAGAAGGCGTCCACCGCGTTCGCCCCCAGTGTGCTCACGTGCGCGCTCCGCACCCGTACCGCCGCGTCCTCCAGTGCCCGCCCGATCCGGAACAGCAGCCCCGGCGCGTCCTGCGCGCGGACCTCCATCACGGTGGCGTGCCGGGAGGCGGCCGGGGCGACCGTCACGCGCGGCGGCGGGGCGATCACGCCCCTGCGGCGCGGGTAGGCGGCGTCCCGTTCGGCGAGGCGGGCGGCGATGTCCAGGCTGCCGTCGAGGGCGCGTACGAGGTCCGCGCGGAGCCGGGCGGCCTGGGGCAGGGAGCCGTACTCGGCGGCGACCCGCCAGTCCAGCAGCAGCACGGAGCCGTCCACGCCGTCCGGGAGGTCCACCGCCCGCAGCTCCGCGGTCCGCACGGTCAGCCGGTGCAGGGCGAGCACCCCGGCCACGGCGGGCAGCACGCCCGCCTGGTCGGGTACGGCGATGCGCAGTTCCACGCCCAGCGGTTCGGGGTCGCCGGAGGGCTCGGCGGGCGGCTCGGTCTGGGCCCGCAGGGACAGCACGGGCGCGCCCGTGGCGACGGCCTCGATCGCGAGGCGCTCCTGTTCCGCGGTGGGCGCGGCCTCCTCGGGCCCGTCCGGGGCGTCTCCGGAGAGCACGGCGGAGACCCGTTCGACCAGGTTCGTGACGAGCGAGGCGCGCCAGGACGACCAGGCGGCCGGCCCGGTGGCGAGGGCGTCCGCCTCGGTGAGGGCGTGCAGCAGTTCGAGGGTGCCCTGGGTGCCGACGGCCTCCGCCACCGCGCGCACCGTGGCGGGGTCCTCCAGGTCGCGCCGGGTGGCGGTCTCGACGAGCAGCAGATGGTGGCGTACGAGGGTGGCGATCACGGTGACGTCGTCGGCGTCGAAGCCGATGCGGGCGGCCACGTCCCGGGCGATGACCTCGCCGGCCACCGAGTGGTCGCCGGGCCAGCCCTTGCCGATGTCGTGCAGCAGCGCGGCGACCAGCAGCAGGTCGGGGCGGCTGACGCGGCGGGTGAACGCGGAGGCGCGCACGGCGGTCTCGATGAGGTGCCGGTCGACGGTCCACAGGTGCACGGCGTTGCGCTGTGGGCGGCAGCGCACCCGGTCCCAGTCCGGCAGCAGCAGGCTGACCAGGCCCTCCGCCTCCAGTGCCTCCCAGACCTCGACGGTGGGGCGGCCGGAGCCCAGCAGGGTCACGAGCTGTTCCCGTGCCTCGGCGGGCCAGGGCGTGGTCAGGGGGCGTGCGCCGGTGGCCATGCGCCGTGCGGCGTGCAGGGAGAGCGGGAGCCCGGCCTGGGCGGCGGCGGCCGCGGCGCGCAGGGGAAGCACGGGGTCGCGTTCGGGGCGTGCCGCGCGGGCGAGCACCACCTCGCCGTCCTGCTCCACGACCCCTTCGGCCAGCGGGGAACGCTCGGGTGCCGGTTTCCCGCCGCTCCACATGGCGCGCAGTCGGGGCCGCACCGCGCGGGAGCGCAGGACGCGGCCGACTTCGCGCCAGGTGACGTCACCGGCGTAGGCGATGACCCGCGCGGCCTCGTAGACCTGCCGCAGCAGCGCGTCCGCGTCGAGCACGCCCAGTTCGGCCGCGACCTGGTCCTGTTCCTGGAGCGCGAGCCGGTCGGTGGCGCGCCCGGTCGTCAGGTGCAGGGCGTCCCGTACGTCGAGGAGCCGGCGGCGGGCGTCGGCGAGGCCCTCGCGTGGGGCGTCGGCGAGCCAGGAGGCGGCCACGGCGCGCAGCGCGGTGGCGTCGCGCAGTCCGCCGCGGGCCTCCTTGAGGTCGGGTTCCAGGAGGTACTGCAGTTCGCCCTGGCGTTCGGCGCGTTCCTCGCACAGCTCCCGCAGGGCGGGGAGGCGTTTCGGCGCCTGGTTGCGCCAGTCGGCGAGGACCGCCGTGCGCAGGGCGGTGGTGAGGCCGAGGTCGCCGGCGACGTGCCGGGCGTCCAGGAGTCCGAGCTGCACTTTGAGGTCCTCGCCCGCGGTCTTGCGGGCCTCGGCCGGGGTGCGGACGGAGTGGTCGAGGGCGAGGCCCAGGTCCCAGACGGGGTACCAGAGGCGGTCCGCGAGGGCGGCGACCGCCTCGGGGTCGCCGCCGTCGTGCAGCAGGAGGAGGTCGAGGTCGCTGCGCGGGGACAGTTCCGCGCGCCCGTAGCCGCCCACGGCGACCAGGGACACCCCGCGCGCCCCCTGCGCGCCCGCGGCGAACAGCCCGCCGAGCCAGTCGTCGGTGAGGTCCGCGAGGGCGGCACGGCGCGGCGGCCCGGACCGCGCCTCCTCGGTGAGAAGGTGCAGCCGGGCCGCCGCGTAGCCGCTGGGTCCCGAGTCCGCTGTCCCGTTGTCCATGTCCGTCCCCGTCACCCGGCGGCTCCTATTCCGTTCGCCTGCCTCAGAGCGCGTCCGGACCGCGCTCGCCGGTCCGTACCCGTACGGCCGTCTCGACCGGGACCGACCAGACCTTGCCGTCGCCGATCTTGCCGGTGCGGGCCGCCTTGACCACGACGTCGATGAGCTGCTCGGCGTCGTCGTCCTCGACGAGCACCTCGATGCGGATCTTGGGCACCAGGTCGACGGTGTACTCGGCGCCGCGGTAGACCTCGGTGTGGCCGCGCTGGCGGCCGTAGCCGCTGGCCTCGGTGACGGTCAGGCCGTGTACTCCGAAGGCCTGCAGGGCCTCCTTGATCTCGTCGAGCCGGTGCGGCTTGACGACGGCGGTGATGAGCTTCATGCGTCCACCTTCTTGCTCTCGGCCGGGGCGACGGGGGCGGTGACGGCGGTGCGGGCCGCGCCGCCGCCGGCGCCGCTGAAGTCGTATGCGGTCTCGGCGTGCTCGGCCTGGTCGATGCCGGCCACCTCGTCGTCCTCGGAGACTCGCATACCGATGGTCTTGTCCAGGAGGAAGGCCAGGACCGCGGAGACGACCAGGGAGTAGGCGAGGACGCCGAAGACGCCGGCGCACTGCTTCCAGAACTGGTCCAGGCCTCCGCCGTAGAAGAGGCCCGCGACGTCGGACTGGCCCTTGCCGGTGGCGAAGAAGCCGATGAGCAGGGAGCCGAGGATGCCGCCGACGAGGTGCACGCCGACGACGTCGAGGGAGTCGTCGTAGCCGAACTTGTACTTGAGGCCGACGGCCATGGCGCACAGCACACCGGCGATGACGCCGACGGCGATCGCGCCGAGCGGGGAGACCGCGCCGCCGGCCGGGGTGATGGCGACCAGGCCGGAGACCGCGCCGGAGGCGGCGCCCAGCGTGGTGAAGGCGCCGTGGCGGATCTTCTCGTAGGCGAGCCAGCCGAGGACGGCGGCGCCGGTGGCGACCTGGGTGTTGACGAACATCAGCGCGCCGACGCCGTCGTCGTTGCCGAGCCAGGAGCCGGCGTTGAAGCCGAACCAGCCGAACCACAGCAGGCCCGCGCCGAGCATGACCAGCGGGAGGCTGTGCGGGCGCATCGGGTCCTTCTTGAAGCCGACGCGCTTGCCGATCACCAGGATCACACCGAGCGCGGCGGCACCGGCGTTGATGTGGACCGCCGTACCGCCGGCGAAGTCGATGACGCCGAGTTCGAAGGCCCAGCCGCCGGCGCCCCAGACCCAGTGCGCGACCGGGAAGTAGACGATCGTGGCCCACAGGGCGATGAACAGCGCCCACGCGGTGAACTTCACGCGGTCCGCGAGGGCACCGCTGATCAGCGCGGGGGTGAGGACGGCGAACATCAGCTGGAAGACCAGGAAGACGAAGACGGGGATGGTGTAGCCGTCCCAGAGTTCGGTGAGGCCGATGTCGCTCAGTCCGACCCAGTCGGAGTTCCAGCCGATGACGCTGCCGGAGTCGGCGCCGAACGCCATGGAGAAGCCGTACAGCACCCACAGGACGGTGACGATGCCGAGGCTGATGAAGCTCATCATCAGCATGTTCAGGGTGCTCTTGACGCGGACCATGCCTCCGTAGAAGAAGGCGAGACCCGGGGTCATGAGCATCACCAGGGCGGAACAGATGAGCATGAACCCTGTGTTGGCGGCGGACAGCGTGGGCGCGTCTGCGGCCAGGGTGATGGCTGGTGCCATCGGCGTCTCCTCGTCGTTGGTACGGCCCCGTGCGGGCGAAGCCTTGAGCGGATTGAGGGGTGGGCCGGTTATGCGCCATGAGATTGGCGCAGCGCCGTTTCGGTGGGAGCCCCTCGTTGTTTCGCCGCCGTGACGAAGGCGCCTGGCGTGTTACGGGTCGGTGAACTGCCGGATCCGGGGCGCGCCGATCGTTATCGTGGCGCAACCTTCGGTGTACGGCGGTGAGTCGTGGCCGGGCGGACACGCGACCGGCCGCGGCCGGCCTCCGAATGACCTGGCGTGGGGGAGCCGAGTCGGGCGGTTCGGGAGGGCCTGCCGCGGCCGGGGCCAGCGGTACCTCGGGAGTGTCAGACCGCGTCCGCGGTCTCGGGCAGCTCGATCGCGAGCCGCTCGCTGAGCTCGACGACTTCGGCGAGGTCCCCGAAGTCGCGCACGGCGGTGTCGACCGTCTTTCGGATACGAGTGTTGACGCGCTCGGAACGGACCTTCTTGGCCGCCTTGATGGCGTCGGTGGCGAGAACCGCGCTCTGCTCGGGCTCGCTCTGCAGCAGGTGGACGGTGGCCATGCCGATCAGGTTGAGGGCGTAGGAGCGCTGGTGCTCGCCGCCCTCCTTGCCGAACAGCTCCACGGCCCGCCGCATCAGCGGCTCGGCGAGCGAGGCGTAGGTGGGGCTGCGGCCGGCGACGTAGGCGAGGTCGCGGAAGGAGTGGGCGTTCTCCGCGTACAGCTCGGCCTCGGAGAAGAAGCCGATCCAGTCGGCGTCGGGCTCGTCCCACTCGTCGGCCTCGGCGAAGGTGTCCTCGGCCATCCGCACCGCCCGCTTGCAGCGGCCGGGCTGGCCCATGTTGGCGTAGGCGCGGGCCTCCATCGCATACAGCATCGACTGGGTGCGCGGGCTGGCGCAGTCCCGGCTGCCGTACTGCGCGAGGTGGATCAGCTCCAGGGCGTCCTCGGGCCGGCCGAGGTGGATCATCTGCCGGCTCATGCTGGACAGCACGTACGAGCCGAGCGGCCGGTCACCGGCCTCCTTGGCGGCGTGCAGGGCGAGCACGAAGTACTTCTGCGCGGTGGGCTGGAGCCCGACGTCGTACGACATCCAGCCGGCCAGCTCGGCGAGTTCGGCGGCGACCTTGAACAGGCGCCGGGTGGTGGCCTCGGGCTGGGGTTCCTGGAGGAGGTCGGTCACCTCGTGCAGCTGTCCGACGACCGCCTTGCGGCGCAGGCCGCCGCCGCACTGGGCGTCCCACTGCCGGAACATCACGGTGGTGGTCTCCAGCAGGTCCAGCTCCGGCTTGGACAGCCGGCCGCGGGCGCGCGCGGAGGAGGACACCGGGTCGGCCTCGGGCCGCGGCAGCGGGACGGACGGGGAGGGGACGAGCCAGCGCTGCATGGGCTCGATGAGGGACGGGCCCGCGGAGAGGGCCAGCGAGCTCCCGAGGAAGCCGCGCCGCGCCAGCATCAGGTCGCTGCGCGAGAACTCGCTGAGCAGGGCCACGGTCTGCGGGCCCGTCCAGGGCAGGTCGACGCCGGTCGCGGAGGGTGCCGGGCGGGTGGTGCGCAGGCCCAGGTCCTCGACGGAGACGACGACGCCGAAGCGTTCGGAGAACAATTCGGACAGGATTCTGGGGATCGGCTCGCGCGGGTTCTCGCCGTCCAGCCAGCGGCGCACGCGCGAGGTGTCGGTGGAGATGTGGTTGGCGCCCAGCCGACGTGCCCGGCGGTTGACCTGGCGGGCGAGCTCGCCCTTGGACCAGCCGCTGCGGACGAACCACGACGCGAGCAGCTCGTTCGGGCGTTTCTCCGCACTCGCAGCGCTCGTCCCGCCACCGTCGTTGCCGCTCACTGGAACGCCCCCATCCCTGAAGACCACTTGTCGCCGAGTGCGTCAAGCCCTATCAGAATGCCGGTTGTCGGGGCCGCCCGTCCGATGATTGTCACCCTTCGAACGGAAAGCCGCGTTGCCTCCGGCATACCCGCGAGTGCATGTGCCCCAAGAAGCCGTGCACACAAAGTAACCCTATGATCACTCGCCCCACCATGGCGGAACCGCAATCGCCACCATTCGCCACCCCTTCGAATGAACTCACCGTTGCCATCTCGCGATTCACTTGACACGGGACAACCAAAAGCGGGTGCAGCGGTGCATCGAGGGGCGCGCATTGCCTGACTCACCACCCCGGGCGCTTCGGGGCGCCGGTTGAGTGGAGCGGCACCGGGAAGCTGGAAACAGGGAGTCACATACCGCGTTCGGTGCGTGACCACCGGTATGTCGGACCCGTTGGAGGGGGCATGGGCTTCACGATCGGCATCAGTCGGGGCATCCGCGACATCCGGTCCGGTTCGCGTCGCCGGAGCCGCTCCTCGGACGGCACCGTCGTGGCGGAATACACCGGGCTGTGGGGCTGGGAGGTGGTGCCGGGTGTCCGGGCCGCCGCGGGCGCCTGCTCCTGCGGCCGCGCCGACTGCCGGGCTCCGGGCGCGCATCCGCTGGACCGCGCGCCGGTGATCCGCGCCGGGGCCCCGCTGGACGAGGTGACCGCGATCTGGTCGGAGTTCCCGGGGGCCTCGCTGATGCTGCCGGTCGGGCGGGCGTTCGACGTGATCGAGGTCGCGGAGGCCGCCGGACGGCACGCCCTGGCCCGGCTGGAGCGCATGGGTCTGCCGGTCGGGCCGGTCGCCGCCACCCCGGACGGCCGCGCCCACTTCTTCGTCGCCCCCGGTGCCGCCGCCGCGCTGCCCGAGCTGCTCTACCGCATGGGCTGGGACGATCCGGCCGCCCTGGACCTGCACGGCCTCGGGCCCGGCACGCACATCACGGCACCGCCGTCCGACCGGGGCGACCTGGGCCCGGTGCGCTGGCTCCGCTCCCCCGCCCTGGACTCGGCGTCCCGCCCGCCGGAGGCCCGCCTGCTCCTGGGCACGCTGGCGTACGTGGCGCACCGGTCGGGCGCCTAGCCGAGGCACCGGGGGCAGGCACGACCGCCCGCGGGAACGGCGACGAACAGCCGTGTGCGGTACCGAGGGGCGGGGTGGCCGCCGTACGGCTGGTGCTCCAGCAGCGGTTCGTGTCCTGAGCCGGCGACTGCCGTTGCCCCGGCACGGGGTTGTCCCGGCATGGAGGGGACGATCGAAGCCGGTTGCCTGGCTGTGGAGCCGGAAGCGGTGTTCGAGCGGATGGCGAGCCGGTTCGGTCAGGCGGATCCGCGGTGGCGGATGCGAAACCACGTGCGGGGCCTGCCGGGCCCGGCGGCAAGGAAGAACGGCCGACGGCCCGTGGAACGGCAGGCCACCGCACCCCGGACGGCTTCCAGCGGCTGCCGGACAGCAGCGTCCGTGAGGCGGATGCCCTGCTTGACGATGTCCGTGATCACGTCGGTGAGCGTCTCGGCCCGGACCGGGCTTCTGATCACCGGCGACACCGGGTTCGTCGAGGAGGGCATCGCGTCGGCGAGGGCGGGCCGGCCCCCGGCGCTCGAGGCCACCCGGCGCGACGCCACGACGCCACAGGCCGGCAGCGACGCGGGCCGGGGGGCCTAGAGCGGTGTGAACACGATGCGCTTACCGCTGTCGGCCGGGCGCGACCATGCGCGTTCGACGTCGCGCAGCGGTACGGGGTCGGGCTCCACGGCGAAGGTGCCACGGACTGCCTCGGCGGCCACGGCGGGGATCTCGGACGCCATTTCGGCACCGCTCAGCGATCCCTGGCCACTGCCGATGAGCCGCAGCCTCGACGATCGCAGCGCTCCGGCCGGCAGTGCGGCCCGCGCGCCGGCCATCTCGCCGAGGTTCACCCAGGCAAGCGGGCGGCCGAGGTCGGCGCGCCCGGCGACCAGGGCGGCCATCGCCGTGGCGGCCGGTTCGCCCCAGAGGAAGTCGAGCACCACGTCGACCTCGGAGCCGAGCCGGCCGATCGTCTCCGGAGCGCCGGTCAGGGCGGTCGCGGTGGCACCGGGGATCGCGGCGAGGCGCTCGGGATCGCGTCCCACGGCGATCACCTGGCCGGCCCCGAGCAGTCGGCACACCTCCACCGCCATGCGCCCGGTGCCGCCAGTGGCACCGACGACCATGACGTTCTGCCCCCGTTCGAAGGTGATCCGCCGCTTGAGCGCCAGCCAGGAGGCGATCACACAGTTCAGCGTCGCGGCCACCGACACCGGGTCCGAGCCGTCGGGCAGGACGACGCTGCGCCGGGTGTCGATCACCGCGCGCTGGGCCATCGAGCCGTACCGGCCGGCGAGGGACATGAAGTACCAGAGCCTGCCGTCGCCGCCGCGCCCCACGCCGTCGATGCCGGGCACAAGGGGCAAGGTCTCGCGCGAGCTGGTGTAGTGCGATCCGCCGGCCTGCATCCGGACCCGGGGGTGCAGGCCGGCGGCCAGCACGTCGACCGGGATCTCGTGCTCGTTCGCCGGCTGCGGCTCGGCACATTCCCGGTACTGCGGTGCCTTGCCGTACGCGGTGACCACCGCTGCCTTCATCGTCACCTCACCTCGTCGAGAAGGGCCGCGAGGTCGGCTGAGGTGGCCGGGCGGCCGGGGGCGGAGAACATGCCGTCCGGGTCCAGGAAGGCGAGCTGCGCGGGGGTGCCGGGCGCGAAGCGGCGGCTTTCGGCAAGTGGTCCCACGTCGTAGGCGTCGTAGCCGAGCGAGTCGATCAGGTCGACGACCACCGTCTTGGCCGCGGCGTCGTCGCCGGCGATGGGCACGGCGCTGCGGTCGGGTGCGCCGGCCGGGCGTGCGAGGTCCGCCAGGTGCTTGAAGAACACGGTGGTGAACGCCCTGACGACGGACGAATCCCTCAGGTGCGCCTGGAGCAGGAGGTGGGGCAAGGTGTCACCGGCTTCGATCTCCGGGACGCTGCCCTGGCGAGCCGGGTCGTAGTTGAGCGTGTCGAGGACGACCTTGCCGCGCAGCGGCTCGGCCGGCACCTGCCGGTAGGCCCGGACCGGGACGGCCACCACGACGACGTCACCCGCGGCGGCGGCCTCGGCCGGAGCCGCCGCGCGGGCCCGGGATCCCAGCCGTGCGACGAGCTCTCGCAAGGTCTCCGGCCCGCGGCTGTTGCTCAGGACGACGTCATGTCCGGCGCCGACTGCCAACCGCGCGAGCGCACTACCGATATTTCCACTGCCGATGAAGCCGATCGTTGTCATGATCCGAACCTAAACGGGCGATGCCGTACGTTCTATGCTTGAAAGCCCGTGTTTTGTTCGCGATCGTCCGGAGACCTGATGGATCCGCTGAGCGAGGTGCTCTCCCTCCTGAAGCCGCGCAGCTACATCACGGCCGGGTTCGACGCCGGTGGCCCGTGGGCGCTGGAACTCGACGACCTGGCCGGCCGGATCAAGTGCTACGCCGTCGTCAAGGGCTCCTGCTGGCTGACGCTCGAAGGCGGCACACCGGTGCGGGTCCAGGAGGGCGCCTGCTTCGTGCTGCCCACCGGTCGCGACGCCGTCATAGGCAGCGACCCGGACATCGAACCGGCGCGGGCGTCCGACGTGCTCGAACCCGACCGCAGCGGCCAGGTGGTCACTTACAACGGCGGCGGCGACGTCTATCTGGTCGGCAGCCGCTTCGAGGTCGACGGCCCGCACTCCGAGGTGCTTCTGCGCACCCTGCCGCCTCTCATGCTGGTCGAGACCCTCGGCGACCGTGCCAGGCTGCGCCGGTCCATCGACCTCATGATGGAGGAATTCCGTGAGGCACGGCCCGGCTCGGCCCTGATGGCACAGCACCTGGCCCACATGATGCTGGTCCAGGCCCTGCGCCTGTACCTGTCCACACGCTCGCACGACGACGTCGGCTGGTTCGCCGCCCTCGCGGATCCGCGGATGAGCGCGGCCCTCTCCGCGGTGCACGCCGACCCGGCCCACCCGTGGACCGTGCGGGAACTCGCCGCGCTCACCGGCATGTCCCGCTCCACCTTCGCCGAACGCTTCCGTGCCCGTGCCGGCGAGACGCCCATCGCCTACCTCACCCGCTGGCGCATGATGCTCGCCGGCGAAAGACTCCGTCACGGTGACGACACCATCGCCCGAATCGCGAGCTCCCTGGGCTACGAATCCGAGCACGCCTTCAACACCGCCTTCAAACGCGTCATGGGCATGCCGCCTCGACGCTACGCCCGCTCCACCTCGCTCGCATGAGCACCGTCCGCGGGGTCGGTGAGGATGCCGCCCCGGCCGTGCTCCGGCCGGCTCGGCCGTCCGGCCGGCCTTCTCGGCGCCCACCGGTTCGCCGCCGTCCTCGCCGGCGTGCCTCCGCCTGCCGGGCAGGGGGCCTGGAAGAGGTTCCCGGGGGCGGCGCGGACGGGCACGACGGCGTCCCGCGGGCGCCGGGCCGCGCGAACGCTCCCGGCCCGCACCTGCGCCGGGCGCCCGTGCGCCGGGAGCCGCACACCCCCGGACACGGCGAAGCGCCCGTCCCCTGGTCTGCTCGGGGGCGGGCGCTTCTTCGCGTCTGCCGGATCCGTCTGACGGAATCAGGGCCTCACTCCCCGATAAGGGCATCCACGAACGCCTCCGGTTCGAACGGCGCCAGATCGTCCGCGCCCTCGCCGAGCCCGATCAGCTTGACCGGTACGCCCAGCTCGCGCTGCACGGCGATCACGATGCCGCCCTTGGCCGTACCGTCCAGCTTGGTGAGCACGATGCCGGTGATGTCGACGACCTCGGCGAACACCCGCGCCTGTACCAGGCCGTTCTGCCCGGTGGTGGCGTCGAGCACGAGCAGCACTTCGTCCAGCGGGGCCTGCTTCTCCACGACCCGCTTGACCTTGCCGAGCTCGTCCATCAAGCCGGTCTTGGTGTGCAGCCGCCCCGCGGTGTCGATGAGCACGGCGTCGGCGGCCATCTCCTTGCCCTCCTTGACCGCGTCGAACGCGACGGAGGCGGGGTCACCACCCTCCGGGCCGCGCACGGTGTGGGCGCCGACCCGCTCGCCCCAGGTCTGCAGCTGGTCGGCGGCGGCGGCACGGAAGGTGTCGGCGGCGCCGAGCACGACGGTGTTGCCGTCGGCGACCAGGACACGGGCGAGCTTGCCGGTGGTGGTGGTCTTGCCGGTGCCGTTGACGCCGACGACCATCACGATGCCGGGGCCGCCGGCCGCGTTCTCGGTGTGCACGGTGCGGTCCATCTGGGGACCGACCAGCGTGATCAGCTCCTCGCGGAGCAATCCGCGCAGCTCCTCGGGGGTGCGGGTGCCGAGCACCTTCACGCGCTCGCGCAGCCGCTCGACCAGCTCCTGGGTGGGCTGCACACCGACGTCGGCGGTGAGCAGGGTGTCCTCGATCTCCTCCCAGGTGTCCTCGTCGAGGTGCTCGCGGGACAGCAGGACGAGCAGGCCCTTGCCCAGGGCGTTCTGCGAACGGGAGAGACGGGCCCGCAGCCGGACCAGACGGCCGGCGGTGGGCTCCGGGATCTCGATCTCGGGAGCCTCGGCGGCGGGCGGTTCCTCGATGACGACGGGACCCGCGCCCGCCGGAAGATCAACCTCCTCTATGGTGCGCCGCGGTTCCTCCCGCGGCGTCTCGGCCTCTTCGCCGACGTGCGGTTCGGCCGGAGGGGCGGTGATGTCGGGCGCGGCGGGCGGCGGCGGGGGCAGCGGCTTCTTGCGCCGGCTGCCGACGATGAGCCCGCCGAGCGCGCCGAGCACGACCACGGCGATGACTACAGCAAGGATGACGATGTCCATAACAGCCCCAGTATGGCGTGACCTCCCACGAGGCCGTTCGTTCTACGCGCGGGGTCCGCGGAGGCGCGCCCGGCACCCTGTCCCGGGGAGAACACGCCGCCGCCCTCGCCCGGGTGACCCGGGCGAGGGCGGCGGTGAGGGGACGAGGAGAGGGACAGCGGGGACTTGGGTCCTTCTCCCCGGACTCGGGGGGCCGTCGGCTCAGCCCATCTCCTCCAGCCTCTTGCCCTTCGTCTCCTTCACGAACTTCAGCACGAACGGGATGGAGAGCGCGGCGAAGACCGTGTAGATCACGTAGGTGAGCGACAGGTTCCAGTCGGCCAGCGAGGGGAAGCTGGCGGTGATGGCCCAGTTGGCGACCCACTGTGCGGCGGCGGCGACGCCGAGGGCGGCGGCGCGGATGCGGTTGGGGAACATCTCGCCGAGCATGACCCAGACGACCACGCCCCAGGACAGGGCGAAGAAGAGGACGAAGAGGTGGGCGGCGATCAGGGCGACCCAGCCCTGGGTGGCGGGCAACTGTCCGTCGACGAGGTCGGCGGAGAAGGCCCAGGCTTCCAGCGCCAGGCCGATCACCATGCCGACGGAGCCGATGACCGCCAGCGGCTTGCGGCCGATGCGGTCGACGAAGATCATCGCGATGACGGTGCCGACGATGTTGATGATCGAGGTGGTGAAGGAGTAGAGGAAGGAGTCCGTCGGGTCGACGCCGACCGACTGCCACAGCGTCGAGGAGTAGTAGAACGCGACGTTGATGCCGACGAACTGCTGGAACACCGACAGGCCGATGCCGATCCAGACGATCGGCTTGAAGAAGAAGCCGCCGCCGAGCAGGTCCTTGAAGCTGGACTTGTCCTCGCGGTGCATCGCCGACTCGATCTCGGTGACGCGGGCGGTCAGGTCGATGTCCGTGCCCTCGACCTCTTCGAGGATCTGCCGGGCGCGTTCGTGCTTGCCCACCGAGATCAGGTAGCGGGGGGACTCGGGGATGGCGAAGGAGAGCAGGCCGTAGAGGACGGCCGGGATCACCATGACGCCGAGCATGACCTGCCAGGCCTCCAGGCCCATCAGCTCGCCGCGCTGGTCGCCGTCGGCGGCGTTGAGGATGCCCCAGTTGACCAGCTGCGAGACGGCGATGCCGACGACGATCGCGGCCTGCTGGAAGGAGCCGAGCCGGCCGCGGTAGGCGGGCGGGGCGACCTCGGCGATGTAGGCCGGGCCGATCACGGAGGCCATGCCGATGGCGAAGCCGCCGACGACCCGCCACAACGCGAGGTCCCACAGGGCGAAGGGCAGCGCGGAGCCGACGGCGCTGAGGGTGAACAGGACCGCGGCGATCTGCATGCACCGGATGCGGCCGATGCGGTCGGCTATCCGGCCGGCGGTCGCCGCACCGATCGCGCAGCCGATCAGGGCGACGGCGATGACCTGCGCGAGCGCGGCGGAGCCGATGTCGTAACGGTCACGAATGGCCTCGACGGCACCGTTGATCACGGAACTGTCGTAGCCGAAGAGGAAACCGCCCATCGCGGCCGCCGCCGCGATGAAGACGACATGCCCGAGATGTTCGGGTTGAGCCGCCCGGGCTCCTGACTTCTGTGCCTGCGCTGTGCTGGTCACGTGTACTCCTCGGGCCACCGGCAACGCCGCCGGATGGGGGTCAGCCCTTCGAGGTCCAGCTGAAGGTACCTGAAGGTAAAAACAACATTGCAGAGACTATGCCTTCAACTTTTGAAGTCAATAGGCCATGTGCTGTGAGTTTTAAGACGTGAGGAAGTAGAGATCGTTCAGGACTTGAAGATTGTGTGCCGGTCTAGCGGAGCCGCTGGCTGATGACCTTGGAGACGCCGTCGCCCTGCATGGAGACGCCGTAGAGCGCGTCGGCGACCTCCATGGTGCGCTTCTGGTGCGTGATCACGATCAGCTGCGAGGCCTCCTGCAGCTCCTGCATGATCCGGATCAGCCGCTGGAGGTTGGTGTCGTCGAGGGCGGCCTCGACCTCGTCCATGACGTAGAACGGGCTGGGCCGCGCCTTGAAGATCGACACGAGCATCGCCACGGCGGTCAGCGACCGCTCGCCGCCCGAGAGCAGGGAGAGCCGTTTGACCTTCTTGCCGGGCGGACGCGCCTCGACGTCCACGCCCGTGGTGAGCATGTTGTCCGGGTCGGTCAGCACCAGCCGTCCCTCACCGCCCGGGAACAGCCGGGAGAAGACGCCCTCGAACTCGCGCGCGGTGTCCCGGTAGGCCTCGGTGAAGACCTGCTCGACGCGTTCGTCGACCTCCTTGACGACCTGGAGCAGGTCCGCGCGGGTCTTCCTCAGGTCCGCCAGCTGTTCGCTGAGGAACTGGTGGCGTTCCTCCAGCGCCGCGAACTCCTCCAGGGCGAGCGGGTTCACCTTGCCGAGTTGCTGGTAGGCGCGCTCGGCGGCCTTCAGTCGCTTCTCCTGCTCGGCCCGTACGAAGGGCCGGGGCCTGTTGCGCGGGTGCTCGGGGTCCTCCGGCAGCTCCTCACCCTCGGCGGGGGGCGAGGGCGGCACCGGCTGCTGCGGGCCGTACTCCGCCACCAGCCCGGCCGGTTCGACACCCAGTTCCTCCAGCGCCTTGGTCTCCAGCTGCTCCATCCGCAGCCGTTTCTCGGCGCCGAGTACCTCGCCCCGGTGAACTGAATCCGTCAACTTGTCGAGTTCCGCCTTGAGATCGCGCCCCTCGGCGCGGGCGCGGGCGAGTTCCCGCTCGCGGCGGGCCTTGGCGACGTCGGCGGCGGTGCGCTCCTGGTCGGCGCGGGCGAGGGAGACCTCGACGTGCGCGAGGAGGGTGCGGGCGCCGGCGGCGACGGCCCGGGCGACTTCCGTCTCGTGGCGCAGCCGGGCCCGGCGCTGTTCGGCACGCGCGCGTGCCTCGCGTTCCGCGCGGGCGGCGCGGTCGAGGGAGTCGGCCCGTCCGGCGAGCCCCTTGACCCGTTCCTCGTGCGTACGGGCCTGGAGGCGGGCCTCCATCTCGGTCTGGCGGGCGTTGGCCCCGTCGGCGGCGAGCCGGTCGCGCACGGAGGTGTCGGGCTCCTCCTCGAACGGCGTCTCCTCGGCGACGGCGAGCCTCTCGGCGAGTTCCTCGACGTCGGCGAGCGCCTTGTCGAGGGCTTCCTGCGCCCGGGCCGCGGCGGCATCGGCCCGCTCGGCCTCTCCGGCGGCGCCGCGCGCCTGCCCGGCGAGCCTGCCGAGCCGCTGGGCGACGGAGGACTTCTCCCGGTCCGCGGCCCGGCGCCGCTCGGCGAGTTCCTCGACGAGGGCCGCGCACTCCCGGCGCCGCCCGGCCGCCGTCTCCTGCGCCTCGGCCAGCTCCGCGCACCGCACGGCCAGCTCCTCCAGCTCGGCGGCGGCCTCGTCCACGGACGCCTGTACTTCCAGCAGGCTGGGGGCGCCTGCCGAACCGCCCTGCGCGAGGTGGGTGCCGAGGAGGTCGCCTTCGGCGGTGACGGCGGTGAGGTCGGGGTGGGCGGCGACGACTTCCCCGGCGTCCTCCAGGGTGCCGACGACGACGATGCGGTCCAGTAGCCGTCGCACGGCCGGCATGAGAGCGGGGGGTCCGCTGACGAGGTGCTCGGCGGGGAGGGCGGCTACGGGTTCGCTGCGGCCGGTCGCGCGGTTCCCCGTGTCCCTTCGAGGCGCTGCGGCGGGCCCCTCCGCCAGGTTCTCGGCGGGACGCTCCGCGGATGCGCCGGCGGCTGGGGGTTCGCTGTGGCCGGTCGCGTGGTCTCCCTCGTCCCTTCGGGGCGCTGTTTCGGCTGCTTCCGCCAGGAGGAGGGTCGCTCGGCCCGCGTCCTGTTTGCGCAGGAGACGGATCGCGTCGGCCGCGGCGGACGGTGAGGTGACCGCGAGGGCGTCCGCCGCCGTGCCGAACGCGGCCGCGAGCGGTACCTCGTAGCCGGGCGTCACCGTCAGCAGTTCCGCGGCCGGCCCCAGCAACCCGGTGAGGCGGTCCTTCGCGTTCAGCAAGGCGCCGGTGCCGTCCTTGCGGCGCAGGCCGAGCGCGAGGGTCTCGTGGCGGGCCTGGGTCGCGGCGCGCCGTCGTTCCGCGGCGGTGACCGCCTCGCGGGCGGCGGCGAGTGCGGTCTCGGCCTCCGCGAGCCGCCGCTTGGCGTCCTCGTGCCGCTCGGCGAGTTCGGCGTCGTCCGCGTCGAGGCCGTCGACCTCGGCCTTGAGGGCCTCGTACTCCTCCTGCGCGGCGACGGCCCGCTCCCTGGCCTCGTCACGGGCGGCGGCCAGCCGCTCGATCTCCGCCTGGGCGGCGGCGGCACGCGAACGGGCCGCGCCCACCTGTCCCTTGAGCCGGGCGAGCCCTTCACGCCGGTCGGCGATGGCCCGCGCGGCGTCCTTCAGGCGCCGTTCCTCCTGGGCGAGTTCGCGTTCCAGCTCCGCGCGGTGGGCGACCGTGTCCTCCAGGGCGCGTTCGGCCGCCTCCAGGGCTGCCTCCAGTTCGGCCTCCTGTTCCCGGATGCGCGCGGCCTCGCGCTCCATGTCCTCCGGGTCCCGGCCGCGCCGCTCCTCGGGGGGCGCGGAGGTCGCGCTCTTCACGCGCGCGTCGGCCAGCGAGATCGTGCCGCGCACCCGCTCGGCGAGCTGGGAGAGCTCGTACCAGGTCTGCTGGGTGCTGTGCAGCCGCGGGGTGAGCCGGCGCACCTCGTCCTCCAGGTGGGCCTCGCGCCGGAGGGCCTTCCCCAGCTCGGCCTCGGCCGCCTCCTTGCGCTCCTTGAGGGCCGCCTCGTCGGCGATCTCGGCCTGCAGCGCCTCGCGCAGCCGTACGAGGTCGTCAGCGAGCAGCCGCAGCCGGGCGTCGCGCAGCTCGGCCTGGATGACGGCGGCCCGTCGCGCGACGGCGGCCTGGCGGCCGAGTGGCTTGAGCCGGCGCCGCAGTTCTTCGGTGAGGTCCTGCACGCGGGCGAGGTTGGCCTGCATCGCGTCCAGCTTCCGCAGCGCCTTCTCCTTGCGCTTGCGGTGCTTGAGGACACCGGCGGCCTCCTCGATGAAGGCGCGGCGGCCCGTGGGGTCGGCGTGCAGCACGGAGTCGAGCCGGCCCTGGCCGACGATGACGTGCATCTCCCGGCCGATGCCGGAGTCGGAGAGCAGTTCCTGGATGTCGAGGAGCCGGCAGGTGTCGCCGTTGATCTGGTACTCGCTGCCGCCGTTGCGGAACATGATCCGCGTGATGGTGACCTCGGCGTACTCGATGGGGAGGGCGCCGTCGGAGTTGTCGATGGTCAGGGACACCTCGGCACGGCCCAGCGGCGGGCGGCCGGTGGTGCCGGCGAAGATGACGTCCTCCATCTTGCCGCCGCGCAGCGACTTGGCGCCCTGCTCGCCCATGACCCAGCTGAGCGCGTCCACGACATTGGACTTGCCCGAGCCGTTCGGACCCACGACGCAGGTGATCCCCGGCTCGAAGCGGAGTGTGGTCGCGGAGGCGAACGACTTGAAGCCGCGGAGGGTCAGGGCCTTGAGGTGCACGCCGTCGGACTCTACCCGCCGGTCAGGTCTCACTCCATGAACGCACGGTTTCGCGGGTGAACGCGCAGGGCACACCAGACGTTGAAGACGGTGAAAGGATGCGCGGGTCAAGGAGCGCCGTGCGCGGGGGCGTGGGTGCCGGGGGCGAGGTCGCGGAGGCGGGAAAGAAAGAAGGGACGCCGGGGGCGTCCCTTGCAGTTCTGACTGCTTGGCGGTGGTGACGGGCGGGCCCGACCACCGCTGTGCTGTTCGTACAGCGGTGAAGTGATCAGCGGTGCGATGATCAGGTGAGCGCAGGCTCCGCCTGGTGTGCGTCAACGCTCTCCATGATCCTGTCGTGAGAAGCGGCAGCCGAAAGCGCGTCGTTCTCCGCCTGGATCCGTACGAGCTCGGATTCCAGGTCCTGGACGCGCTGCTGGAGCCGTCGCATCTCGGCGAGGAGTCGCGGGTCGGAGCCGCCGACGTAACCGAGAAGCGCCTTTGCCATGATGGATGGTCCTCCACAATGAGTGACCGACCGATGCGGTGTGGGTCGTGAGGGATTCGCACCCGCGGTGCTTGGCAGGCCTGGAGTTGTGCTGCCGTTCAGCCATGCCAAACAGCTAAGGTGCGCGGGGCTTTCAGCGTCTCACCAAAAAGTTTGAGGGTCAACACGATCACGCCCCGTATGGGCGGACAACCGGGCGCGCACGGCCGGCGAACGGCGGCGGCGCGCGTCTCACGGGTCCTCGGGACGTGGCGATCATCCTGGCGGCCGGCGCCGCCCACGGCAAGCCCTTCTCGGCAATCACCAGGACTTTTTCTCCGGAAAGGGCTTGGCGCCCGGACCGTCCGCGACGCTCGGGGCCGCCGGAGCGAGCGGGATCAGCGGACGGCGAAGCCCTCGTAGCCGCCGCGCGGTGTGTCCCAGATCTCGGTGACCCCGTCCACGCGTCCGGGCGTGTCGCCGCCCTGGAGCCAGCCGAGCAGCCCTTCGCAGCGTTCGCGGGCGCCCTCGGCGACCACTTGGACCCTGCCGTCGCCCAGGTTGAGGGCGAAACCACTCAGGCCGCCGATCTCCAGCGCCTTGGCCCGGGTGAACCAGCGGAAACCCACACCTTGGACATGGCCGCGCACCCAGGCGACCAGTCGCACATCCTCGCTCATGGCTGCAACCTAACCGGACAAAGCCACTAGGGGCACACCGTGCCCTTGCGTCATGCGGTAGCGTCCCCACCCATGAATCTCATATGAAACTCACTCGTTCGTGTGAGTTTCGTGATCGTCGCGTTTCGGGTTGGTCGCCAGCACGAGTCGACCGCAAGGACGAGGAAGGCCAGGACATGGGACGCCACCGACGCTCCGCCGCCGGCCGCGCCGCCACGGGCCGCGCCACCGGGGTCACCCACGACGACCTCCACGGCGGCGGCCCGCACTCGAGAGGCGACCGGGGGGACGGCCCGCCCACGATGGGCACCGCGCCGTACCTGAACCCGGAGGCGTACGCCGAGACGTACGCGCGGAGCGCGGCCTACCTCTACGCGACGGACGGCGCCGACATCCCCGCCGGGGGCAGCGACTTCACCCGTGGCGGCTTCCCCGACGCCGGCTTCTCCACGGGCCCGGACCGGATCGGTCACGCCTTCCCCGGTGACGGACTCCCGCCCGACGACGCGCCCCGCGGCGGCGGACACCGGCGCCGGAAGAAGAAGGCCGCGGCCCCGGTCCGTACCGGCCTGCTCGGCGTCTCCGCCGCGGTGGCCCTCGGCACGGTGGCGGTGGCCACGGGCGCGGTGCCCGGTCTGGAGAACTACCGGCTCGGCGGCGACAGCACCCCCGGTGACAGCGTGCAGGCCGGGGACCTGCCCACCAACTCGCCCGGTGAGCAGGGCGGCAGGTCCGGCAGCCTGGAGAGCCCGAGCCGTGACGCCGGCACCCCGGCGAGCCGCGGCACCGAGCGCTCCACCTCGCCCGAACCGTCCGCGTCGGCCTCGGCGTCGGCCGCGCCGACGAAGACTCCGGAGAAGAAGACCCCGGAGAAGAGGACTTCGGAGAAGGAGGAGACCGCTGCGGCCCCGGAGAAGACCGCGGAGGAGGTGCCGTCCCGCAAGGCGACGCCGGAGCCGGAGAAGGAGACGAGCAGCAGTCCGGTGGCCGGGTCGGCGGAGGCCGTCGCCGGGGCCGAGGTGCTCCGGCTGGTCAACGTGGAGCGGGCCAAGGCGGGGTGCAGTCCGGTCACCTCGGACAGCGCGCTGACCGGTCTGGCCACGGCGTTCAGCGACGACATGGCCGCCCGCGGCTTCTTCGACCACACGAACCCCGACGGCGACACCCCGTGGGACCGGGCCGAGGCGGCCGGCATAAGCAACCTGGGCGGCGAGAACATCGCCCGGGGCCAGAGCGACGCCGAGTCCGTGATGCAGTCCTGGATGGACAGCCCCGGCCACAAGGCGAACATACTGAACTGCGACTTCAAGACGCTGGGCGTGGGCGTCCACATGGGGTCGGGCGGCCCGTGGTGGACCCAGAACTTCGGGTATTGAAATAACCGCAGGTCAGACGGCTAGGCACCCTCGTGGGCCGTCTCCGGGCCGTCAACGGCGGGTTCCGCCTCCGAGAAGATGCGGTCCACGGCGGCCCGGGTCCGGCTCCCGCTGGACGGCATCAGGTGCGTGTACGTCCGGAGCGTGAAGCCGGGGTCGTGGTGTCCCAGGTACTCGCTGAGAGCCTTGATGCTCTCCCCCGCGTCCAGCAGCACCGAGGCGTAGAAGTGTCGCAAGGCGTGCATGCCGTTGTCCCGGCCGGTCTCGACACCCGCGTCCCGAAGCGCCGGCCGCCACACGCGATCGTTGAAGCGGTTCCGGTCGAGCGGCAGCCCGGCAGGGCCAGTGAAGATGAGAGATGCCGTCATGGGAGGACCATCGAGGTTCTTCCACGGAAGCGTGACCCGCGTCGCGGGATGGCGCTTGAGGTGAGCAGCCAGGGCGAAGGCCACGGACGTGGGCAGAGGAACGTCACGCTCCTTGCCGCCCTTCGGCGGAGCGAACACCGGCCGGTGCTGCCGCAGTAGCTTGACCTGCCGGACGACGTGGACCACTCCCCCGAGGAAGTCGACGTCTTCCACGGCCAGGCCGAAGACCTCCCCCTGGCGCAGTCCGCACCCGGCAGCGACGTTGACGAGCGCCTGGTAGCGGTCCGGCAGAGCCGAGCGCACATCCATGATCCGCTCAGCAGGCCACGGCTTGACCTTGCGAGGCTCCGGACGCGGCGCCCGCACAGACCGAGCACTGCACGGGTTGGCACGGATGATCCGGTCTTCCACGGCAGCGGTGAACACCGTGGACACGTGGGCGAAGATGCCGCGTCGGTACCCGGCGGAGAGCCCGCGGTCCTCCAGCGTCCGCAGCCAGACACGCAGATGCGACGGTGTGAAGGACGCCAGAGGCCGCGTGCCCAGGTACGGGATCGCGTGCAGGCGCAGACGGCTTTCCACCGACTCACGGGTCAGCGGGTCAGTGATCTGCGAGGCCATCCACTCGGTGGCGTACTGCTCAAACGTGATCTTGCCAGCTCCGGGGTCCACGTAGTCGCCGCGCGACATGTCGGCCTCGATGTTGGCCAGCCACTGCTCTGCCTTGCGCTTCTGCTTGTCAGGGAAGCTCTTGGACTTCTCGGAGCCGTCGGGCCCGACGTACCGGGCGCGGTAGCGCAGGCCGACGCCGAAGCGATCGGTCCTGACCTTGACGGTCTTGCCGTCGGGGTCGGTCTCGACCTTGTACCAGCGGTCTTGGACGTGTCCGGCCATCAGGCGGCCCTTTCCATCTGGGACTCGACCCAGACGCGGACGTCTTCGGGGTCGAAGCGAAGGTGCCGGCCGACGCGGAAGCCCCGCGGTCCGGTCTGCTTACGGCGCCACTGGTAGACGGTCTCGACCGGGACGCCGAGAAGGTCAGCCAGGTCGACCGGGGTCAGGTAGCGGTCGGGCAGCGAGCGCTTCATGCCCACACCTCCATGTCGTCCATGTCGTGCAGGTCAGCGAGTGCTTCGCGTGCTGTCTCACGGTTCAGGCGCAGGTCCCTGGCGATCGAGGCGGCGAGCCAGGATTCGCCAGGGGTGTGGCCCTGTCCGGCGTAGGTCCAGTGGGCGAGGACGAGCGTGGAGCCCTCCGTGTCGTCGAGGTCTTCGGAGAGCCCGCGTTCGCGGCGTTCCTGCTGGGCCCGGAAGTCGGCCCGCACCTGGCGCAGCGCACCCAGGGTGGTGGAGTACTGGCGGGACTTAGTGGAGAAGTGTCCGCGGAAGCCGAGCATGTGAGCCCACCGGGCCAGCAGCCGTTCCGGGTAGGCGTCATCGAGCGTCCAGCACGCTTCGATGAGCCGTCGGGTGTGCGTGGGCAGCGACAGCTTGTCCAGCTCGGAGAGCTCCCCAATCCGGCGGTCGACGGTGCCGGTGGTCTCGGCCGCCTTGGTGGCGTACTTGGCGACGTAGGAGGCGACCGCCTGTTCGGTCAGCTCCTCACGGCCCAAGGCACCGATGGCCTGGACGTCGACCTGGGAACCCCACCGCAGGACCCGCGCCGGGTGGTCACCGGAGGCGGACACCGGTACCGAGACGCGCCCGGCGGCAGCCCGGATCGCCCCGTCCAGCAGAGCCACCGTGGCCCACGCCGGCGGAGCGGTGTCGGGACCGGCCGGGCCGTCCAGGCGCACCACGGCGTGGAAGTGCACGGCTCCGCGCTTTTGGAACTCGGCGACCTTGCCGAAGGAGACCCGGCACACCTCCCGCATGGCCGACTGTGTCAGGCCCGCCCGCGCGGCGATCTCCCGGCGCAGGTAGATGGTGAAGCGCCGCCACAGGTCCCCGGCGTAGTTGTTGAACAGCACCGACCCCGCGTAGTCGTACGAGGCAGGGTCGAGGGCCGTACCGAGGGCGGGGTCGTCCTCGGTGTGGGAGCTCCCGCAGCGGCAGCGGCCGGAGTCGGGACGGTTGTGGACCGGGCCGAACGAGGGCGCGGTGAGGGTGGCGAAGACGCGGGGGTGATCCCGCACGGTCGCGGGCACGTCCTTGCGTTCGTCGCCGGTGATCCCGGCCCGGATCAGGTGGTAGGTGTCGCCCGCGTAGGTCCAGGCGCAGGCCGGGCAGCGCGAGGCCCGCCGGTTGCCGCACGCCACGCGGAGCATGCCGCCCGGCTCAGCCTCTGTGCTGTAGGAGTACAGGACGTCACCGGTCTTGGCATCGCGGGTCACGGTCTGGCCCTGAAGCCGGATCGGGTGAGCGCAGCCGCCGGTACGGCGAACCTGTTCCTGCCAGCGGTCGAAGCCCGGCGCGTTCGCCACCCGCAGCAGGTCCGCCAGGGTCACGGGGTCAACGCCCAGGGAGGCCGCAGCACCGGCCACGGCCTCCGGGGGGACGGGGAACACCGTCACGCGGCACCCCCGCACAGCGAGCACGGGCCGTAGCCCTCCTCGTACCACTCCGCGTCCACGTCCACGGCCCAGCACGCCCACACCTGCCGGGTGTCGCCGCACTCGGGGCACGGCCCGTCCAGCAGGAACCGAAGACCCCGCTCCCGCGCCTCATCACTCATGGAGACGGAGTACGTCACCAGCGACGCCAGCTCACCGGCCCGCCGGTCACGCTCGGGGTCAGGGAACCGCTCGGCGTGGGCCCTCTCCTGCTCGGCCGTGGCCATGTTCCGCGCGACGAAGCGCCGGTATCCGCCCTCCAGCGCGGCGACATGGCGGAGCCGGTCCAGACCCAACCGGTTGGCCCCCTGGATGATCCAGGCGACAAGCTGCGCGGTGTCCCCGCGCTTGTAGTGGTAGCCGTCCGGCAGGTCCGAGGCGTACAGCGCCACGGTCCGCTCACCGTTCGACAGATCTTCGACCGACACGGACGGCACAGATAAAGCGACCGAGGAGACGTGCTCAGCAACCAGAGTTGCGGGCATGATGGGACTTCCCTTCAAGGGAGCCAGGGGCGGCGGTTCTTCTTGGCGGTTGAGCGCCGCCCCTGGGCATGCGTAGTTGGTGCCGGACCTCGCTGATTCACGCAGCGGGTACATCCCTAAGGTTCCCTAGGGCACCTTAGGGTGTCAAGGGGTACGCTAGGGATGCAACCAACTGAGACAAGGGAGCTGACCCGATGGCAGACCAGGCCGACAATCGAGCGCCCTATGCGCAGATTGCCGCCCATTACGCGGAACTGATCACGTCCGGCGAACTACAGCCTGGCTCGCTTCTGCCGAGTATCAAGAACCTCTCGCAGGAGTGGAAGGTCAGCGCCGCGACCGCCGAGAAGGCGTTGCGGAAGCTGCGTAACGAGGGGCTCGTTAGGGGCATCCACGGCATCGGAACCGAGGTCCTGGACCGTCCTGCCCCTATGTCCTCCGGGTCTCAGCGCCAGGACCGAGGCCGCCGCACCGGGTCCAGTTGGGGAACCGGCGAACGGTCCGACTCGCACCAGGCGTCGGTGGTGCCGGCGCCCGCAGACGTGGCGCAAGCACTGGACCTCAAGCCCGGTTCCAACGTGATCCGGCGCAGCCGGGTCTACCGCGACCGACACGGCATCGTCGCGCACTCGACGTCATGGATTCCCGTCCGATACGGAGAGCTGATTCCACAGCTCACGAGCAGTGAGCGACTGACCGGGGGGACGTCCCTGCAACTCATCGCTCAGGCAACCGGACGCCCCATCACGCACCGGTTCGACACCGCGTCGGCTCGACTACTCACGCCCGAGGACGCGGAGCTGTTGGAGCTGGACCCCGAGAAGGCACCGCGGGACCCGGTGGTCGTCATGACTGCGAAGTTCGTCGACAGTGAAGGCGCCGTTGTTGAGTACGGCGTCGACCTCGGCGGCCCCGGTCGTACGTGGCAGACGGAATCGGAAGTCACCCAGTGACCGCCGTAGACAGCACTCGTCAACCGTTCTGCGTTCTCATGGCGGGGCTCCCCGGCTCAGGGAAGACCACTCTGGCCCGTGCGCTGACAGCACGAGGGTTCGTCAGACTCTGCCCGGACGAAGAGATGTTCCGCCGACATGGGGTGTACGGGGTCGACTTCCCCCGAGGGACGTTCCCGACCCTTGAGCGGCCGATCCTCGAAGAGACTTCGGTGGAGCTCCGTGAGCAGCTCCAGGCCGGGCACGATGTGGTGGTGGACCATGGCTTCTGGACGCCGGAAGACCGTGCTCACTGGCGATTGGTTGCGACCGAAGGCGGCGCGGTCTCCGTCGTTGTCTACCTCGAGGCCAGCCACGAGGAGCTGTGGTCCCGCGTGAGCAAGCGCAATGCCCGGCACGAGGACGATCCGAACTCGATCTACTTCGCCGAGAGCGACCTGATCCGCTACCGCAAGCGATTCGTGGCCCCGGAGCCCGACGAGCCACACCTTGTCTACGACGGGGACCCTGAGTCTGTTCTTAAGACGCTGCAATCGGAGCTCGACCGCTCATAGCCGGGACCACGGGGCTGCCAAGGCACGAGTTACAGGTTTCCCTACCTCATCAAGCCCCGGCTGCGCTCCGCTCCGCCGGGCGCGCTTCCCGGCTCCGCTCCGGGCGCCGCTCCTGCCTTCGGCCCGCTCCGCCCGCGCTGCGCCGACGCGCGCCCTGGTGAGGGTTGGCCGGCGGCATGAGGTCAGAACACGTCGTGGCTGGGGCGGTCGGCTCCACGGCTTTAGGCAGCCACTTTGGGGCGAGCCTCTAAGATCATGGCCCCAACGTCGTGCTTTAACGGGCAGGTCCACAGACTGCCCGACGCGCCGGAAGCTTACGGGGCCATGATCACTCGCCCCAAAGCAGCTCCAGCCCAAAGCCGCTACGCCGACCTAGTCGCGGAGGCAGGAGGAGCGCCTATGAACGACGCTCCAGACTGAAGCGCATGGCGTCGATCAGTCGATACCGAGCTTCCCGGTAAGCCCTTCGTGCCTCTACACACTCAGGATCTTCCCTCATGAAGCCGTTGATCACGCTGTCCCGGTAGCCCGCTAATTCGTTTGCAGCATTGATCGCGAGTCGTACAACCTTCACCGGCGCTGTGAGTTCAAGCTGATGCTGCCTGGCATACACGCCATGCCGTCCGATGACAGTGCGCACGTTCTCAGCCCGTTGTTCGGCTGTAAGGCCAGGGTCACGACTGGTCTGGGTGATCTCATCACGTGCTTGGGTCAGCGCCTCAACGTACTGGGCGTACGAAGTCCGCATCGCATCCCTGTCCCGCTCAGAAAGATCACGTCGCCATCGGACATGGTCTGCGGTCAGAGTGCTCACAACGCCAATGACTGCGCCAATCGCAGTCGCCACTATCGCCGTCCACTGCATGACCAGCAGCGTAAGAAGACCGAAGGCAGCTTGTTGCCCCTTTCGCCTTCTGTCCTGGCTCAGCGCCCCGCTGCTTCCAGAACTGGGGCCGTCTCCGGGCCGTCGAAGGGTGCTCAACGACGACCAACGCTGACAACCACCGACAGCTAAGTCGCAGGTCGCAGCGTTGATCGATTGCATGGCCGCAGGTCAGAACCTCGGCCCACCACTTCTTCGGGTACTGACTTTCAGTTAGCGCAATCCGGTGGTCAGCGCTGCTCTGGCGTAGGCTGGTCGTATGACGACCGTGCGGCGCCCGGAGGAGCGGGAGCTCCCCTTCAACGTGTTCGCCAAGGCGTGCCCGTCCCGCGGCACGCTGGAGCATGTGACCGGGCGCTGGGGCGCGCTGACCCTCGGCGCGCTCCACGAGGGCTCGCTCCGGTTCAACGAACTGCGCCGCCGGGTCGACGGGGTGAGCGAGAAGATGCTCTCCCAGACGCTGCACGCGCTGGAGCGCGACGGGCTGGTGCACCGCGAGGCCCAGCCGACCAACCCGCCCCGTGTGGACTACGAACTGACGCCGCTGGGCCACGAGGTCACCCGGCGTCTGCTGTCCCTCATCGAGTGCGTCGAGGGCAGCATGGACGCGGTGCTCCGGGCGCGTGATCGCTACGACGAGACGCGCGGCGCCCGCTGACACCTCGGGCAGAAGTAGCTGGACCGGTTCATCCACGCCCGTCGGCACATCGGCGTACCGCAGCGGCGGCAGGGCAGACCCTCACGTCCGTACGCGTCCAGGGACCGGTCGAAGTAGCCGGACTCCCCGTTGACGTTGACGTAGAGGCTGTCGAAGCTGGTGCCGCCCACCGCGAGCGCGGCGTTCATGACGTCCCGGACGTGGCCCAGCAGGAGCAGGGTGCGCGGGCGGGTGAAGCCGGCCGTGGGGCGCTCGTAGTGGATGCGGGCCCGCCACAGCGCCTCGTCGGCGTAGATGTTGCCGACGCCGCTGATCAGTGACTGGTCGAGCAGGGCCCGTTTGATGGTGGTCCGCCTGCGGCGCAGTGCCTGGTGGAACGCCTCCTCGTCGAAGAGCGGGTCGAGGGGGTCCCGGGCGATGTGCGCGATGACGTCGGGCAGTCCGTCGGGGGTGGTGTCGTGCAGCGACAGACCGCCGAAGGTGCGCTGGTCGACGAAGCGGAGTTCGGTGTCCAGGGCGTCGGTGAAGCGGACGCGGACGCGCAGGTGCTTCTCGTCCGGCGCCGTGCGCGGCTGGACCAGCAGCTGGCCGCTCATGCCGAGGTGGGCCAGGACCGACTGGCCGGTGTCCTCCAGGGGCAGCCACAGGTACTTGCCGCGGCGGCTGGGGACGCCGATGCGGTGCCCTTCGAGCCGGTGCGCGAAGTCGTCGGCGCCGGCCACGTGACGGCGTACCGCGCGCGGGTGCAGCACCTCGGCGTCGGCGACGGTCCGGTGGGCGACCCACCGCTCGAGTCCGCGCCGTACGACCTCGACCTCGGGCAGCTCGGGCATGGTGTCCCCTCCAAGGACCGGTGTACTGGGAGCCGTCCGGGAGGGCGTCGGCGGTCGGCGGCCCGCCGCGCCCGGCCTCTCCCCCGTGCACGGAGGCCCCGTCGCGTTCAGGTCCCCCGGACGGCTCCGGCCCGGACGGCCGGACAGGCTCTGGCGTCACGAGCGCCCGCCCCCGGTCCGGGTGCGGGCGCTCGGGTCGTGCTGTTCTCTCAGGCGGAGGCCGACGGGGCGTCGGCGCTCTCGTCGGAGGCATCGGCCTCGGCGGTCCGGACGACCTCCTCGGCCTCCGCCGCCGCCTTGGCGCGCTCGTCCGCGGCGGCGCGGATGGCGCGCCACGCGGACTCGGCGGCCTGCTGCTCCGCCTCCTTCTTGCTGCGGCCGGTGCCGGTGCCGTACGAGACGCCTCCGACGCGGGCGGCAGCAGTGAAGGTCTTCTCGTGGTCGGGGCCGGTCTCCGTGACCAGGTACTCGGGCACGCCGAGTCCTTCGGTCGCGGTGAGCTCCTGGAGGCTGGTCTTCCAGTCCAGGCCGGCACCGAGGTTGGAGGACTTCTCGATCAGCGGGTCGAACAGGCGGTGCACCAGCTCCGCCGCCGAGTCCAAGCCCTGGTCGAGATAGACCGCGCCGATCACCGCTTCCAGGGTGTCGGCGAGGATGGACGCCTTGTCCCGGCCGCCCGTGCCCTCTTCACCGCGACCGAGCCGGATGAAGGAGCCCAGGTCGAGCCCACGGCCCACCTCCGCCAGCGCACGCGAGTTGACCACCGCGGCCCGCAGCTTGGCCAGCTGTCCTTCGGGCAGGTCGGGGTGGGTGCGGTACAGCGTGTCCGTGACGACGAGGCCGAGCACGGAGTCCCCGAGGAACTCCAGCCGCTCGTTCGTCGGCAGGCCGCCGTTCTCGTACGCGTAGGAACGGTGGGTCAGCGCACGCACCAGAAGGGCGGACTCGAGCTTGTACCCGAGCCGCCCTTCCAGAAGCGTGTGGGACGAGGCCTGGTTGTCCGCTGAGTTCTTCTTCGGCGTCGACACAGTGCCTCTCACCAGCCGCTCAGACCTCGAGGACCTGGCGCTTGTTGTAAGTGCCGCAAGACGGGCACGCGATGTGCTGCTGCTTGGGCTCGTGGCAGCGCTCGCACGCAACCAGGGTGGGGACCGCAGCCTTCCACTGCGACCGGCGGTGGCGCGTGTTGCTGCGCGACATCTTCCGCTTCGGAACAGCCACGGCTACTTCTCCTGCTTCTCGTCGACGCCCGGTTCGGCGCCGCTCATCTCGTCCTTCTCGCCGTCCTTGACGGTGCCGGCGAGTCCCTGCAAAGCCGCCCAACGGATGTCGACGGCGTCATGGTGGTGGTCCGGGTCGTCCGCGAGCCGTGCTCCGCACTCGGAGCACAGACCCGGGCAGTCTTCCCGGCACACCGGCTGCATCGGCAGTGCGAGCACCACCGCATCGCGCAGCACGGGCTCGAGGTCGAACATGCCGTCCTCGAGGAAGAGCCTGTCCTCGTCGTCCTCGGCGTCGTCGCCCGGTTCCGCGATCACGCGGCCCCGGTCGTCGGCGTCAGGGTACGAGAACATCTCCTGGAAGTCCGCTTCGAGCTCCTGCTCCAGCGGCTCCAGACACCTTACGCACTCCCCCTCGGCCTTGGCACGGGCGGTGCCTGTGACGAGCACACCTTCCATGACCGACTCGAGCCGGAGTTCGAGCTCCACCGGGGCGCCTTCCGGCACTCCGATGACGTCCTTGATCCCGAGGTCCTGGGGAGCGTCGACCGTGCGGGTCAGGCGCTGCAGCGCACCGGGCCGCCGCCCCAGCTCGTGCGTGTCGAACACGAGGGGGTTGCGGTGGTCGAGGCGGGCGTTCAGAGCCATTCCTGCTTTCGGTCTTCGAGCTCAGAGGTACCGCTGCCGTGCGATGTTCCCGGGCAGCGTGGATCGCGGACACAAGCGCGACCGAAGAGCCAGGATACTGGACCTTTCGCTCTCGGCCCAATCCGCCCCTACAGGCCCCGCTCGCGCTCGTAGGCCCGCAGTTGTTCGGGCGTGATCATGCTGGTGTCGAAGAGGCTGGTCTCGTCCAGGGCGTAGCCCTGCTGGGCCTGCTGTGCCTGCTGGTCGTGCCCGGCCTGCCGCCCCTGGTCCGGGTCGTACGCCTGCGCGTCGTAGCCCTGGTACGCGGCGTACGGGTCCGGCTGCTGCTGATAGCCGTAGGCGTCCTGCCCGGCGCCGTACTGCTGCTGGTAGTCGGCGTAGGGGTCCGGCTGCTGATAGCCGTACGCGGGCTCCGGCTGGGCGTAGGGCTGCTGCTGCGGCGGCTCGGGCTGCCTGGCCGGGGCGGCGTCCTGCTCGGCGAGGGACGCGAGGTCGGCGAGGTAGTCGGCGTCGCTGGAGTGCCGGACGGTCGTCGGGTCGTCGGCGAGGGCGCCGAGGTCGTCGCTGGCGATCCGGCCGTGCAGCTTCTGCCGGCCCTTCCCGACCGCCTCCAGGGTCTTGGCGAGGACCGCCTCGAAGGCGCCGAGCTTGACGTCGACGTACTCGTCGGCGGTGCGGCGCAGGGTCTCCGGGTCGTGGCTGCGCTCGGGGGCGTCCTCGTCCTCGTAGCCCTGCTCGTCGAGGCCGGGGCCGGTGCCGAGCAGCTTCTCCCGGCCGCGGCCGACCGAGCCGAGCGTCTTGGTGAGGACGACCTCGAAGTTGGCCAGCTTGGAGTCGACGTAGTCGTCGGCCTCCGCGCGGACCTCCTCGGCCTCCCTGCGGGCCTCCTCGAGGATCCGGTCGGCCTCGGCCTGGGAGCGGCGGGCGATCTCCGTGTCGGAGATCAGGGAGCCGCGCTGCGCGTGCGCGCCCTCGATGATCCGCTCGGCCTCCTGGCGGGCCTGCTCGACCATCTGCTCCCGGCCGCCGATCAGTTCCTCGGCCTGGGCGAGGGAGTCGGGCAGCGCCGCGCGCACCTCTTCGAGCATCGCGAGCAGTTCGGCGCGGTTGACCACGCACGAGGCCGACATGGGCATCGACCGGGCACTGGAGACCGCGGCGACGATCTCATCGAGCTTCTTCTGCACGTCCACCGTGTGCTCGCCACTCCCTACAGCTGTGTTGGAGACGGACGGGACGACTGTACGGCGCTGGGGCGTCCGGTGGACACCGGGCGGCCGGTCAGTCCCGGCGCAGGCGTTCGGTGAGGGCCGTCAGAACCTCCGGCGGCACCAGGTGGGAGACGTCGCCGCCCCAGGCCGCGACCTCCTTGACGAGCGAGGAGGACAGGAAGCTGTAGGTGGGGTTGGTGGGGACGAAGAGGGTCTCCACGCCCGAGAGGCCGTTGTTCATCTGGGCCATCTGCAGTTCGTAGTCGAAGTCGCTGACCGCGCGCAGGCCCTTGACGATGGCGGGGATCTCGCGTTGCTTGCAGAAGTCGACGAGCAGGCCGTGGAAGGCCTCGACGCGGACGTTGCCGTACTCGGTGGTGACCCGGCGGATCAGGTCGATCCGCTCCTCGATCTCGAACAGGCCCTTCTTGGACTGGTTGATCATCACCGCGACGTAGACCTCGTCGTACAGCCGGGAGGCCCGGGCGATGATGTCGAGGTGTCCGTTGGTGATCGGGTCGAACGACCCGGGGCATACGGCGCGGCGCACTTGTGATCCCTCGCTCTCCGGTCCGGTCATCGTGCGTCTTCGCACGTAGAGGCGGCGCGACCGTACCAAAACGTTCCCTCGCCGTAGCGACGGGCCCGGATCGCCTCGAAGCCGGGTGGCCAGCCGAATTCCCCTCCTCGGGTGCTGCGCTCCACGGTGACGAGGGCTTCCTCGGCGAGCCAGCCCTCCGTGCGGAGTGTGAGCAGGATCTCGCGAAGATCGGCGTCGGAGACGGCGTAGGGCGGGTCGAGGAAGACGAGGTCGTAGGGCTCTCGCGGGGGCGCGGCACGGATGATCTGTTCCGCTTTGCCGGATCTGACCTCGGCGCCGGGGAGTCCGAGCGACTTCACGTTCTCCCGGACCGTGCGGACGGCGCGGGCGTCGGCCTCCACCAGCAGGACGTGTCCCGCGCCCCGGGACAGTGCCTCCAGGCCGACGGCGCCGGAACCGGCGTACAGGTCGAGGACGCGGTCGCCGTCCAGCGGGCCGCCGAGCAGGGACTGCCAGGTGGAGAAGAGGCCCTCGCGCGCGCGGTCGGAGGTCGGGCGGGTCCCCTGTCCCGGCGGAACGGCCAGGCGGCGTCCGCCGGCCGCGCCGGCGATCACGCGAGTCATGTCCTCGGTCCTTGTCGGTGTGTGCTGGTCGGTGGGCCGTCCCAGTCTGTCAGCCCTTCTCCAGGTACTGCTCCCGCTCGTCGTCCAGCAGGGCGTCCAGCGCCGTGCGCAGGGCGGGCAGGCCGGTCAGGTCCGGGTCGGCGGACACCACCGCCGTCGCCTCCTCCCTCGCCTCGGCGATGATCTCCTCGTCGTCGATGACGGCGAGGACGCGCAGGCTGGAGCGGGTGCCGGACTGGGCCTGGCCCAGGACATCGCCCTCGCGGCGCTGCTCCAGGTCGATGCGGGAGAGTTCGAAGCCGTCGAGGGTGGAGGCGACGGCGTTCAGCCGCTGCCGGGCCGCGCTCGCCTCGGGCATCTCGGTGACCAGCAGGCACAGGCCCGGGGCCGAGCCGCGGCCGACCCGGCCGCGCAGCTGGTGGAGCTGGGAGACGCCGAAGCGGTCGGCGTCCATGATCACCATCACGGTGGCGTTGGGGACGTTGACCCCGACCTCGATGACGGTGGTGGCGACCAGGACGTCGGCCTCGCCGGCGGCGAAGCGGCGCATGACGGCGTCCTTGTCGTCGGGCTGCATGCGCCCGTGCAGGACCTCCACCCGGAGCCCTCGCAGCGGCCCCTTCGCCAGTTGCTCCGCGATGTCCAGGACGGCGAGCGGGGGCCGCTTCTCCGCCTCGTCCTCGGGGGACTTCTTCCGGCCGGCCTTCTTCGGGTCGTCCTCCTCGTCACCGATGCGCGGGCAGACCACGTACGCCTGGTGCCCGTTCGCGACCTCCTCGCGGACGCGCTCCCAGGCGCGGGCGAGGAAGTGCGGCTTGTCGGCGGCCGGGACGACATGGCTGGCGATGGGCGAGCGGCCGGCCGGGAGCTGGTCGAGGACGGAGGTCTCCAGGTCGCCGAAGACCGTCATCGCGACCGTGCGCGGGATGGGGGTGGCGGTCATGACGAGCAGGTGCGGGGGCTGCTTGCCCTTGCCGCGCAGGGCGTCGCGCTGCTCCACGCCGAAGCGGTGCTGTTCGTCGACCACGACCAGGCCCAGGTCGTGGAACTTCACCTTGTCCTCGATCAGCGCGTGCGTGCCGATGACGATGCCGGCCTCGCCGGTGGCCAGGTCGAGCAGCGCGTGGCGCCGCGCCGCCGCCCCCATGGAGCCGGTGAGCAGCACCACTTTGGTGGCGCCGTCGGCTCCGCCGAGCATCCCGCCCTCGGCCAGCTCCCCCATCATCTCGGTGACCGACCGGTGGTGCTGCTGGGCGAGCACTTCGGTGGGCGCGAGCATCGCCGCCTGTCCGCCCGCGTCGACGACGGCGAGCATGGCGCGCAGGGCGACCAGCGTCTTGCCCGATCCCACCTCGCCCTGGAGCAGGCGGTGCATGGGGTGTTCGGTGGCGAGGTCGGCGAAGATCTCCGCGGAGACCTTCCGCTGGCCCTCGGTGAGGGTGAAGGGGAGGCGGTCGTCGAAGGCGCTGAGGAGGCCGTCCGGCTCGGGGCGGCGGGCCACGGCGGGAAGCTGCGCGTCGGCGTGGCGGCGGCGGGCGAGGGCGACCTGGAGGACGAAGGCCTCGTCCCACTTGAGGCGGGCGCGGGCGTCCTCGATGTCCGCCTTGGTGTGCGGGCGGTGGATCTTGAGGAGTGCTTCGGGGAGGGCCACCAGGCCGCGGCCCTCGCGGAGGGACTCCGGAAGGGGGTCGACGGCCTCCTGGGCGCTGGGCAGCACCGTCTGGAGCGCCTTGCCGATCTTCCAGGACTCCAGCTTGGCGGTGGCGGGGTAGATCGGGATGAGCGCGCCGGCCCAGGTCTCGACCGTCTCCTCGGCGTCGCCGCGCAGCAGTTCGTACGCGGGGTGGGCGAGCTGGAGGCGGCGGTTGAAGACGGAGACCTTGCCGGCGAACATCGCGCGGGTGCCCGGCAGGAGTTCCTTGTGCGGCTTGTGGACACCGGCGCCGAAGAAGACCAGTTGCAGCCGGCCGCTGCCGTCCGTGATGGTCACCTCCAGGCGCTGGCCCTTGCCGCGCGGGGCCTTGGCGGAGGCGAAGGTGTGCAGGCGGGCGTCGGCGACCTGGGCGACCACCGTGACATGCTCGTCCATGGGGAGGTCGGCGAGGTGGGTGAGCTGTCCGCGCTCCTCGTATCTGCGCGGGTAGTGGTGCAGGAGGTCGCCGACGGTGTGCAGGCCGAGGTGCTCGGCCATCACCTTGGCGGTGGCGGGGCCGAGCACTTTCTTCAGTGGTTCTTCCAGTGCGGGCACGGCATCCATTGGACACCACGCCACTGACAACGGAGGTCACTCCACCCCGATGAGCAGCAGGGCGCCCTGCCTGCCGCCGTGGTACACCACCGTGTCGACGGCGAGGTAGCCCTCGCGGACGCGGGTCCGCAGGTGCGCGGCGACGGAGTCGGGGGTGTCGTCGCCGAGGACCAGGGTGACCAGTTCGCCGCCGGCCGCGAGCATGCGGTCGAGGACGGCCTCGGCGATGGCCGTGAGGTCCTGCCCGATCACGGCCACGTCCCCGTCGACCAGGCCGAGGACGTCCCCCGCCTGGCAGATGCCCGCCATGGTCCAGGACTGGCGCTCGGCGACGGTGACCTCGGCGTAGCGGGTCGCGCCCGCCGCCGACGTCATCGACACCACGTCCTCGTCGAAGCGGCGCTCCGGCTCGTGCACCGCGAGCGCCGCGATGCCCTGGACCGCGGAGCGGGTCGGGATGAGGGCCACCCTGACCCCCTCCGCCCGGACCTGCTCGGCCGCCGCGGCGGCGGTGTGGCGCAGGTCGGCGTCATTGGGCAGCAGCACCACCTCGCGCGCGTGCGCACGCCGTACCGCCTGGACGAGTTCACCGCTCGCGGGCGGCTCCCCGGGACGGGCCAGCACGGTGGTCGCGCCGGCCTCGGCGTACAGACCCGCCAGGCCCTCGCCGGGCACCACGGCCACGACGGCCCGCTGAGCGCGTTCCCCGGGCGCCGCCGGCTCCGCCCCGGTCGTGTGGACGTCCCCCGCGCCGAAGTGGGTGATCCGGATCCGGTACGGCCGTCCGGCCTCGACCCCGGCCTCCACGGCGGCGCCCGCGTCGTCGACGTGGACGTGGACGTTCCACAGCCCGTCCCCGCCGACCACCACGAGCGAGTCGCCCAGCGCGTCGAGCCGGTCCCGCAGCCGCGCGACGGCCGCGTCCCCGGCCTCCAGCAGGTAGATCACCTCGAAGGCCGGACCGCCGGCCCCCGGTACGGCCCCGGCGTCGGCGCACTCACCGGATCCGGCGGCCCCCTGGGGGAGATCTCCGCACGCGTCGACGCGCGCGTGATACGGCGCCCCGTCACCCGGATCCGCCGCGCCCCCGGCGGGCGGCTCGGCCACCTGCCGCACGCGCGCGTGCGGCCCGGGACCGGTGACGCGTACGGAGCCGCTCCACGAGCCCCCCACCGCCGGCATCGCCCGCGGCGCCTCCCCCGTGAGCGTCTCCACCAGTGCCGCGAGCACTGCCACCAGCCCCCTGCCGCCCGCGTCGACCACTCCGGCGCGCCTGAGGGCGGCCAGCCGGGCCGGGGTCTCGGCGAGTGCCGCGCGGGCTCCCTCGTGGGCCGCCCGCGCCACCACCCCGCAGTCGCCCTCCGTCCGGCCGGCCGCGTCGGCGGCGGCCGAGGCGACGGTGAGGACGGTGCCCTCGACGGGATGCGCGACCGCCCGGCGCGCGGAGTCGGCCGCGTGCCGCAGGGCGGTCCGCAGCCCCTGCCCGTCGGCGTGCGCCGGGGCGTCGTCACCGGCCAGTTCCTGGGCCATGCCGCGCAGCAGCTGCGCCAGGATCGTCCCGGAGTTGCCGCGGGCGCCGATCAGCGCCCCGTGCGCCATCGCCCGTACGGCGTCGGCCAGCGTGGGCCGCCGGTCCCCGCCGGCCCGGTGCCCCTCGAACACCGCCTCCACCGCCGCGGCCGCCGACTCGACGGTCAGATAGAGGTTCGTCCCGGTGTCCCCGTCCGCCACCGGGTAGACGTTGATCGCGTCGATCTCCTCACGGGCCCGTCCCAGCGCCTCGAGCGCGAGACCGCACCAGGAACGCACCGCGAGAGCATCGAAGAATGTCTGCGGCACCTGCGCCACCTGCGCCTCCCTGAGCTGCCGGCCGTGCCAGGCAGCGTAGACCGTGGGGCGCCGCCCACCGGAAGAGGGCGGGAGGCGGGCCTCTGAGCTGCCGTGGTAGTTTCGTTCTACGGGTGCAGCCGTTGTATGCTGCTCCGGTTGCCCGATCTGATCGGGCCTTTCACCCGGTAACGCCACTCAGATTCCACGGGGCTCCTGGAGCCCGGAATTTCGATCCCGGCCTGCCGGGATCATCCGTAAGTGCATCTGAAGTCTTTGGAGTGACCCGTGGCTGCCAACTGCGACGTCTGCGGCAAGGGGCCGGGCTTCGGCAACAACATCTCGCACTCGCACCGCCGTACGCCCCGTCGCTGGAACCCGAACATCCAGCGTGTGCGTACCGTGGTCGGCGGGACGCCGAAGCGCGTGAATGCCTGCACCTCGTGCATCAAGGCCGGCAAGGTCTCGCGCTGACGCTTTCGCTGAGCGCGCGGCCATCGTCGGTTTCGCCGCACTTAGCCGGTCCACCTCGGGGTGGGCCGGCTTCTTGCTGTGGGGCGGCGCGTTCGTAAGGTGCCTCGGCGTGGGTGTGGGCCGGGGGGTGTTTGCGCAGCCCGGCGCTTGCGGGGTGCCTCCCCCACTCTCGGCTTCTCCCCCACTCTCGACTCCGCTCGAGCGGGGGGACCCCCATGAGCGGGAGGTACCCCCATCGCCCACCCTCCCCCACCCTCGGCTGCGCTCGGGCGGGGGACCCCCATCGCCCTGGGGGTACCTCCCAGGCCCTTAAGGCACTGGGGGAGGCACGACTGCCCGCGGGAACGACGGCGGCGGGGTGGTCGGTCGTATCAGTGGGGTGGGGTCAGGTTCCAGGCGTGGTTCACCGGGCCTATGCCCGCGCCCAGGGCGAAGCCGGAGGCTATGGCGCCGGTGACGTAGGCCTTGGCCTCCTTCACCGCCTCCGGGACCGGGCGGCCCATCGCCAGGTGTGACGCGATCGCCGACGCCAGTGTGCAGCCCGTGCCGTGGGTGTGGCGGTTGTCGTGTCTCGGGGCGCGCAGCCAGTGTTCCTCGGATCCGTCGGTGAGCAGGTCCACGGCGTCGCCGGACAGGTGGCCGCCCTTGATCACCACCCAGCGCGGCCCGAACTCCAGTACCGCCCGGGCCGCCCGGCGCAGGTCGCCCTCCGTCTCGACCCGGACGCCGGTCAGTTGCGCCACCTCGTCCAGGTTCGGTGTGGCCACGGTCGCCACCGGCAGCAGCCTCGTCCGTACGGAGTCCAGCGCGGAGGCGGCCAGCAGCGGGTCCCCGTGCTTGGAGACCCCCACCGGGTCGACGACCGCCGGCGCGTCCGTGCCGGCGATCAAGTCGGCCACCGCCTCCACGAGTTCGGCGGAGGACAGCATGCCGGTCTTGACCGCCCGCACCCCGATGTCGTCGACGACGCTGCGGTACTGGGCCCGCACCGCCTCCACGGGCAGCTCCCAGGCGCCCTGCACGCCCAGGGAGTTCTGCGCGGTCACCGCGGTGAGCACGCTCATGCCGTGCACGCCGAGCGCCAGCATCGTCTTCAGGTCGGCCTGGATGCCGGCGCCGCCGCCGGAGTCGGAGCCGGCCACGGTGAGCACCCCGGGCGGCGCGCTCATGACTCGATGTCCCCGAAGTGGTCCCAGCCGCCCTGCGCCGTCCAGGGCGCCCCGTCGACCGTCACCTGGGGAAGCGCCGAGGGGTTGAGCACCTCGCCGATCACCTTCCAGCGGGCGGGCAGCTTCACGTCCGGCGGGAAGGTCGCCACGATCGCGTGGTCCTCTCCCCCGGTCAGCACCCACTGCATGGGGTCGACGCCGACGGCCTGGCCGATGTCGTTCATCTGCGAGGGGATGTCGATCGCGCCGGAGTGGATGTCGATGCGGACCTTGCTGGCCTCGGCGATGTGCCCGAGGTCCGCGATCAGCCCGTCGCTCACGTCGCACATCGCGGTCGCGCCGAGCCCGGCGGCGGCCGGTCCCGCGTGGTACGGCGGTTCGGGGCGCCGGTGCGCCTCGACGAAGGCGCGCGGCGAGCGGAAGCCCCGGGAGAGCACCGCGTACCCGGCCGCGGACCAGCCCAGCCAGCCGGTCACCGCGACGAGGTCACCGGGCTGCGCGCCGCCCCGGGTCACGGGCTCCTGGTTGCGCAGATCGCCGAGCGCCGTGATCGACACCATGATCGTGTCGCCGCGCACGACGTCGCCGCCGACGACCGCGGCACCGGCCACCTGGCACTCGTCGCGCAGGCCGTCCATCAGCTCGCTGGGCCAGGTCACCGGCAGTTCCGCCGGGACGACGAGGCCGAGCAGCAGAGCGGTCGGCACGGCACCCATGGCGGCGATGTCGGCGAGGTTCTGCGCGGCGGCCTTGCGGCCGACGTCGTAGGCCGTGGACCAGTCGCGGCGGAAGTGCCGGCCCTCCAGCAGGATGTCGGTGCTGGCCACGACCCTGCGGTCGGGCGCGGAGACCACCGCGGCGTCGTCGCCGGGGCCGACCCGGACCGCCGGGGTGGTGGTGAGACGGGAGGTGAGCTCCCTGATGAGCCCGAACTCGCCGAGCTCACCAACAGTGCCCTTCATTTCCCTTTCGACCCTTCTATCCCTGTCCGTGCCCGGTCGCGAGTGGTCCGAGTCCTCGCTACGGTCGACATGACCGTCAACTCCCCCCGTGCCTGTACCCCGGCGCGCAAGGCCCGGTTCCCGCAGGTCTCCCCGCGACGAGCGGTGACGCGATACCGTGGCGTTCCTTTTCCCCACATGATCCTCGTGGCCGCCCTGGAGGTTCCGTGGTACAGGCGTACATCCTGATCCAGACGGAGGTCGGCAAGGCGTCGACCGTCGCCGAACTGATCGGCAAGATCCCTGGAGTCATCCAGGCCGAGGACGTGACCGGACCGTACGACGTGATCGTGCGCGCCCAGGCCGACACCGTCGACGACCTGGGCCGCATGGTGGTAGCCAAAATCCAGCAGGTGGACGGCATCACCCGTACCCTGACCTGTCCGGTCGTCCATCTGTAGCCCCCGTCTACCCTGTGCCGGTGAACTCCTTCCGTCACCGGCACACCGTCCTGTCCGCGCTCGCGGTGCTGATCACCGCCGCGGGCTGCTCCTCGGCAGACGACAGCGCGTCCACGGCGGTTCCCAGCCCGGACGCGAAGGTCACCGGACTGTGCCGGAACCTGGACAAGGCCCTGCCGGCGGAGGTGGACGGTGAGAGTCGCGACGATCCCGAACCCGCGTCCGAACTGACCGCGGGCTGGGGCGGCGTGGCGATCATACTGCGGTGCGGTGTCGAGCGGCCCCCGAAGATGACCGACCCCAAGGTGGCCAACGGCAACGACGCCGACGCGGTGCCGGGCGGAGTGAACGGCGTCGACTGGCTCATGGAGACGCGGGACGGCGACGTGCAGCGCTTCACCACCGCCAACCGCGAGGCCTACGTCGAGATCCAGGTGGCCGACGGACGGGACAGCACCGGCGTGCTGATCGATCTCGCCCCGGCCCTGAAGGAGGCGATCCCCGAGGGGGTCGCCCCCTGAGGCGTGCGCGCGCGGCGGCTCAGCGCAGCCCGGTCGACCGGCGCAGTGCCGCCCGCACCAGCAGGTCGACCAGCTCCGGGTAGCTCACCCCGGTGGCCTGCCACATCTGCGGGTACATCGAGATGGGCGTGAAGCCGGGCATGGTGTTGATCTCGTTGATCACGAACTCGCCGTCCTCGGTGAGGAAGAAGTCCGCGCGGACCAGCCCCTCGCAGGAGGCCGCGTCGAACGCCTCCACCGCGAGCCGCCGCACCTCGGCCGTCTCCTCGTCGGTCAGCGGCGCGGGCACGACGCCGGGCGTGGAGTCGATGTACTTGGCCTCGAAGTCGTAGTACGCGTGCGCGTCGGGCGGCGGGATCTCGGCCGGCAGCGAGGCGCGCGGGCCGTCCTCGAACTCCAGCACGCCGCACTCGATCTCACGGCCGCGCAGCGCCGCCTCGACGAGGATCTTCGGGTCGTGGCGCCGGGCCTCGGCGATCGCCTCGTCCAGGCCGGAGAGGTCGTCGACCTTGGTGATGCCGATCGACGAGCCCGCGCGGGCGGGCTTCACGAACAGCGGCCAGCCGTGCTCGCCGGCGAAGTCGACGATCCTCTTGCGGGCGGCGGACTCGTCGCGCTCCCACTCGCGCGGCCGGATCACCACGTACGGGCCGACCTTCAGCCCGAAGGAGGTGAACACCCGCTTCATGTACTCCTTGTCCTGGCCGACGGCCGAGGCGAGCACGCCGGAGCCGACGTAGGGGACGCCGGAGAGCTCCAGGAGGCCCTGGAGGGTGCCGTCCTCGCCATAGGGGCCGTGCAGCACCGGGAAGACCACGTCGACCTCGCCGAGCGCCTTGGGCACCGAGCCCGGCTCGCTGTAGACGACCTCGCGGCTGGCGGGGTCGACGGGGAGCACCACACCGCCCTCCGTCGACTCGGCGAGCTGGTCGACGCTGGGCGTGCGGCGGTCGGTGATCGCCATGCGTTCCGGCTCGTCGGCGGTGAGCGCCCAGCGGCCGTCCGTGGTGATGCCGATCGGCAGGACGTCGTACGCGGTCCGGTCGATGGCCTTGAGGACGGCGCCGGCGGTGACCACGGAGATCCCGTGTTCGGAGCTGCGCCCGCCGAACACGACGGCCACACGCGGCTTGCGGGACGGCTGCTCGGGGCTCTGGGGGAGGTTCTCGGTGCTCATATCGCGATGAGAGTACCTGCCCGCGAGGCCGGGACACAGCGCCCGCAACGCCGTGCGTGAGCCGAACGGAGGGGCCGTCGCTCAGCGTCGCTCGGGCTTCGCGCTGCGCGACATCAGCTCCTCGACGGCGACCACCGGGGGCTTGCCCTCGTGCACGATGGAGACGACCGTCTCGGTGAGCGGCATGTCGACGCCGTGCCGGCGGGCCAGGTCCAGCACCGACTCGCAGGACTTGACGCCCTCCGCGGTCTGCCTGGTGACCGCGATGGTCTCCTGGAGGGTCAGGCCCTTGCCGAGGTTGGTGCCGAAGGTGTGGTTGCGCGACAGCGGCGAGGAGCAGGTGGCCACCAGGTCGCCCAGGCCCGCGAGTCCGGAGAAGGTCAGCGGGTCGGCGCCGAGCGCGACGCCGAGCCGGGTGGTCTCGGCGAGGCCGCGGGTGATGAGCGAGCCCTTGGCGTTGTCGCCGAGCCCCATGCCGTCCGCGATGCCGACGGCGAGACCGATCACGTTCTTCACGGCGCCGCCCAGTTCGCAGCCGATGACGTCGGTGTTGGTGTACGGCCGGAAGTACGGGGTGTGGCAGGCGGTCTGGAGCCGCCGGGCGACGCCTTCGTCGGTGCAGGCGACCACGGCAGCGGCCGGCATCCGGGCGGCGATCTCCCGGGCCAGGTTGGGCCCGGTGACCACGGCGATGCGGTCGGCGCCGACCTTGGCGACGTCGTCGATCACCTCGCTCATCCGCATCGCGGAGCCGAGTTCGACGCCCTTCATCAGCGACACCAGGACCGTGCCGGGCGCGAGCAGCGGCGTCCACGCGGCGAGGTTGCCGCGCAGCGTCTGCGAGGGGACCGCGAGGACGGTGAAGTCGGCGTCTCGCGCGGCCTCGGCGGCGTCCGCGGTGGCCCGCAGGCTCTCCGGGAGTTCGATCCCGGGCAGGTAGTCGGGGTTGGTGCGGGTGGAGTTGACCGCCTCGGCGAGTTCGGGGCGCCGTCCCCACAGCACGACGTCGCAGCCCGCGTCGGCGAGGACCATGCCGAAGGCCGTCCCCCACGATCCGGTGCCGAAGACGGCCGCCTTGACCGGCTCGCTCACGTGCCCAGCCCTTCTTCCCGCGCGGTGGGCCTGCCGCCCCGCGCCCGTTCCTCCCGCTTCTGCGTGTGCGTCCTGCGGCGCTGCTCGATCCGCTCACGGCGCGGGTCGTACGGCGTCTCGGGTGCCCGCTCGCCGCGGATCTGCTCCAGCTGGCGCGTGACGGCCGCCATGATGACCTCCGTCGCCTCCTTGAGCAGTTCCGGGGTCATCTCCCGGTCGTAGAAGCGGTCGAGGTCCACCGGTGTCCCGGCCAGCACACGGTGGGTCTTGCGCGGCAGCAGGCTGGGCTTCTTGGCGTACGGCGGCAGCAGTTCGTTGGCGCCCCACTGGGCGACCGGGATCACGGGGCACTTGGTCTGCAGGGCGACGCGCGCGGCGCCGGTCTTGCCGGTCATGGGCCAGCCGTCGGGGTCGCGGGTGAGGGTGCCCTCGGGGTAGAAGGCGACGCATTCCCCGCGCTCCACGGCGTCGATCGCCGCGCGGAAGGCGCTGAGCGCGTCGGTGCTCTCGCGGTAGACGGGGATCTGCCCGGTGCCGCGCATCGCGGCACCGATGAATCCCTTGTTGAAAAGCCCGCTCTTCGCCAGGAATCGCGGAACACGTCCGGTGTTGTACTGAAAGTGCGCGTAGGCGAAGGGATCGATGTGCGAATTGTGGTTCACCGCGGTGATAAATCCGCCCTCGGCCGGAATGTTCTCCATTCCGCGCCAGTCCCGCTTGAACAGAACCACCAGCGGCGGTTTGCAGAGAACCGCGGCGAAGCGGTACCAGAAGCCGATTCTGCGGCGCGGCACAAGTACACCTTCCTCTTCCGAATGACGGGCCCGGGACCCGGACCCGAAGGCCGGGCGGGCCGCACAAGTGTCGCCCCGAGCCGTCGGTCTGTCGAGAACACCGTACGCCCGCCCGTCTCCCGCCACCGCCCCCGCGAGGAGCCCCGCGCCCCTTCCCCGGCCCCTTCGGCGCCCGGTTCTCCGGGGGACAATGGCCGCGACAAGAGAGGGACGTAACACTCGTGCAGTGGACCCTGGTGGTACCCCTGAAGCCGCTGGACCGGGCCAAGAGCAGGCTCGCGGACACCGCGGACGACGTCCTGCGCCCGGGCCTCGCGCTGGCCTTCGCCCAGGACACGGTGGCGGCCGCGCTGGAATGCCCGGCGGTACGGGATGTGGTGGTCGTCACGGACGACGCCCTGGCCTCCCGTGAGCTGGCCGCGCTGGGCGCGGGGATCGTCGCGGACGTGCCGGGCGGCGGCCTGAACGCGGCCCTCGCCCATGGCGCGGCGGTGGCGGGCGCCGCTCGCCGCGCGGCGTGTGTCGCGGCCCTCAACGCCGATCTCCCGGCGCTCCGCCCGCCGGAACTGGCCCGTGTCCTCGACGCGGCCGCCGCGTTCCCGCGCGCGTTCCTCGCCGACGCCGCCGGGCTCGGCACGACGTTGCTGGCCGCGAGCCGGGGCCGGGAACTGCGCCCGTTCTTCGGCCCCGCCTCCCGGGCCCGGCACCGGGAGTCCGGGGCCGTGGAGCTGGGCCTCGACGGTGTGGACTCGGTACGGCAGGACGTGGACACCGGTGACGACCTGCGGGCCGCGCTGGCGCTGGGCGTCGGCCCCCGCACGGCCGCGGTCGCCGCGCGGTCGCTCATCACCGAGCAGTAGGCTGCCGGCATGCAGGCCACCGCGTACACCTACGACCCCGACAGCCGCAGCGGCCAGGTGCTCCTGGACGACGGCACGCCGGTGCCCTTCGACGCCCCGGCGTTCGACGCGGGGGGCCTGCTGCTGCTGCGTCCCGGGCAGCGGGTGCGCGTCGAGACCGAGGGCGAGGGCGAATCCCGGCGGATCACGCTGGTGACGCTCCAGACGTTCTGACCGCGGCGCTCCCGCACACACCGCGGGCCGGGCTCCCGAGGGAGACCGGCCCGGCGCGTGAGTTCCGCTTTCCCGAAGGGAGGGGCCCCGGCCCGTTACTTCTTGCGGGCGGTGGTCTTCTTGGCGGTGGTCTTGCGCGCGGTCGACTTCTTGGCGGGCGCCTTCGTGGCCGTCGCCTTCTTCGCCGGGGCCTTCTTGGCGGTCGTCTTCTTCGCGGCGGCGGTCTTCGCCGTCGCCGCGGTCTTGGCGGGCGCCTTCTTGGCCGTGGTCTTCTTGGCCGCCGCCGTCTTGGTGGTGGCCTTCTTCGCCGGGGCCTTCTTCGCCGCCGTCTTCGCGGTGGCGGCCTTCTTCGCCGTCGTCTTCTTCGCGGCGGCCTTCTTGACCGTGGCCGAGGCGCCTCCGCTCAGGCTGCCCTTGGGCGCCTTCTTGACCGAGACCTCGCCCCCGCGCGGCAGCTTCTTCGAGCCGCTCACCAGGTCCTTGAAACCCTGCCCCGCGCGGAAGCGCGGAACGGAGGTCTTCTTGACCCGAACCCGCTCGCCCGTCTGGGGGTTACGGGCGTAGCGGGCCGGGCGGTCGACCTTCTCGAACGAACCGAAGCCGGTGACCGAAACCCGCTCACCCGAGACGACCGCGCGGACGATGGCGTCCAGTACGTGGTCGACGGCATCGGCGGCCTGCTGGCGGCCGCCCACCTTGTCGGCAATCGCTTCTACGAGCTGCGCCTTGTTCACGTCTTCCCCTTCGGAGACATCGCCAGAACGAATGTGTTCAAGCTTTTTCGCACGTTAGGCAGATATATACCGCAAATCAAACACGAAACGGGCTAATCACCCTTGTGCCGCAACGAACTCGGCTGTCTCGACTGGTTCAGCGTTCCTCTTCGGGGAATCGACCCTCGTCGAGGTCCTCGGCGAACCGCTCCAGACGCCTTGCCGCACCGGCAAGATCGTGTTTGGCCGCGGCCGTAATGACCAGCAGCTTCCGGGCCAGCGCCATCCGTACGCCCTCCGGGACTTGCAGTGCGCGCACCTTCGCGTGCGCTTCCTTGAGCTGGACCGCGACCGCCGCATGGAGCTGGAGTTGGCCGTCGTGTTCCATGCACAGATTGTGCCATCTGGGGCGAGTTGTCGCCTGCGCAGGGGGCAACTGCCGCCTCGGACGGTCGTCCGGGCACACACGAAGATCACGGGCACGTGACACGTGTACCCAGACAACCGCCTTCATAACGCGGTGAGTTGAGGGCCCTCACGAGGGCACGCGGAACCGTACGGGTGCAGACGCGCCCGTACCCCCGATCGGGGCGATCGGGGGTACGGGCGGGGTGATCAGGTGGCCGAAAGTCGGCCTTCGGCGAGGATTTCGGCCGGGGCCGGGGTCAGACCGTGAGCGTCCTCGGCTTGAACGACGGGCGCTTCGCCTCGTACGCGGCGATGTCCGCCTCGTTCTGCAGCGTGATGGAGATGTCGTCGAGCCCGTTCAGCAGCCGCCAGCGGGAGTTCTCGTCGAGCTCGAAGGAGGCGGTGACGCCCTCGGCGCGCACCTCGCGGGCCCGGAGGTCGACGGTGATCTCGGCGGTGGGGTCGGCTTCGGTGAGTTCCCACAGCGCGTCCACGGTCTTCTGGTCGAGGACCACCGTCAGCAGGCCGTTCTTCAGCGAGTTGCCGCGGAAGATGTCGGCGAAGCGGGAGGAGATCACGGTCTTGAAGCCGTAGTTCTGCAGCGCCCAGACGGCGTGCTCGCGGGAGGAGCCGGTGCCGAAGTCGGGGCCGGCGACCAGCACGGTCGCGCCCGCGCGCTCGGGCTGGTTGAGGACGAAGGAGGCGTCCTTGCGCCAGGCCTCGAACAGCCCGTCCTCGAACCCGTCCCGGGTCACCTTCTTGAGCCAGTGGGCGGGGATGATCTGGTCGGTGTCGACGTTGCTGCGGCGCAGCGGGACGGCCCGGCCGGTGTGGGTGGTGAATGCTTCCATGGCTGATCAGACTCCAGCGGGCGTGGGGGCGGCGGCGAGGTCGGCCGGGGAGGCCAGGTGGCCGAGGACCGCGGTGGCGGCGGCGACCTGCGGGGACACCAGGTGGGTGCGGCCGCCCTTGCCCTGCCGGCCCTCGAAGTTGCGGTTGGAGGTGGAGGCGGAGCGCTCACCGGGGGCGAGCTGGTCGGGGTTCATGCCCAGGCACATCGAGCAGCCCGCGTGCCGCCATTCGGCGCCGGCCTCCTTGAAGACCACGTCCAGGCCCTCGGAGACGGCCTGCAGGCCCACCCGCGCGGAGCCGGGGACGACCAGCATCCGCACGCCGTCGGCGACTTTGCGGCCCTTGATGACGTCCGCGGCGGCGCGCAGGTCCTCGATGCGGCCGTTGGTGCAGGAACCTACGAAGACGGTGTCCACGTCGATGGAGCGCAGCGCCTGGCCGGCCTCCAACCCCATGTATTCCAGGGCCTTTTCGGCGGCGAGCCGCTCCGAGGCGTCTTCGTACGAAGCCGGGTCGGGGACGGAGGCCGAAAGCGGGGCGCCCTGGCCCGGGTTGGTGCCCCAGGTGACGAACGGCGACAGTTCGGCGGCCTCGATGACGACCTCGGCGTCGAACTCGGCGTCGTCGTCGGACTTCAGCGTCTTCCAGTAGGCGACGGCCGCGTCCCAGTCCTCGCCCTTCGGGGCGTGCGGACGGCCTTCGAGGTAGGCGAACGTCGTCTCGTCGGGGGCGATCATGCCCGCGCGGGCGCCGGCCTCGATCGACATGTTGCAGATGGTCATCCGGGCCTCCATCGAGAGCTTCTCGATGGCCTCGCCGCGGTACTCCAGGACGTAGCCCTGGCCGCCGCCGGTGCCGATCCTCGCGATGATCGCCAGGATCAGGTCCTTGGCCGTGACGCCCTCGGGCAGCTCGCCGTTGACGGTGATCGCCATGGTCTTCGGGCGGGCCATGGGCAGCGTCTGGGTGGCCAGCACGTGCTCGACCTGGGAGGTGCCGATGCCGAACGCGAGTCCGCCGAAGGCGCCGTGCGTGGAGGTGTGCGAGTCGCCGCAGACGACGGTCATGCCGGGCTGGGTCAGACCCAGCTGCGGGCCGACGACGTGCACGACGCCCTGCTCGACGTCGCCCAGCGGGTGCAGCCGGACGCCGAACTCGGCGGCGTTCTTGCGCAGCGTCTCCAGCTGGATCCGGGAGACCGGGTCGGCGATCGGCTTGTCGATGTCGAGGGTCGGGGTGTTGTGGTCCTCGGTGGCGATGGTGAGGTCGAGGCGGCGCACCCGGCGGCCGCTCTTGCGCAGGCCGTCGAAGGCCTGCGGGCTGGTCACCTCGTGCAGCAGGTGCAGATCGATGAAGAGGAGGTCGGGCTCGCCCTCGGCGCGCCGGACGACGTGGTCGTCCCAGACCTTCTCCGCGAGTGTCCTACCCATCGCTGTCCCTCCGGCCGGCCGTGGTGCGCCGGCCCAACTAGATCTGTGGGGAGACGGCGCCCGCACCCCTGCTTCCGGGCGTCCGCCGCCAGGCCCGGTGGTCCACGGGCCTCGTTGCTTCCGTGCTTCCAGAGTGGCGGGTTCCACCGAAAATTGAACTTGCGTTTCACAGAGTGAGACGCAAGTATCGTTGCATGGACAACAGTAGCGGCGTCGGCGTTCTGGACAAGGCGGCCCTCGTCCTGAGCGCTCTGGAGTCCGGTCCGGCCACCCTCGCGGGGTTGGTCGGGGCCACCGGACTGGCACGACCCACGGCCCACCGCCTGGCCGTGGCGCTGGAACACCACCGCATGGTGGCGCGCGACATGCAGGGCCGTTTCATCCTCGGCCCGCGCCTGGCCGAACTGGCCGCGGCGGCGGGCGAGGACCGGCTGCTCGCCACGGCGGGCCCGGTGCTCACGCACCTGCGCGACGTGACGGGCGAGAGCGCCCAGCTCTACCGCCGCCAGGGCGACATGCGCATCTGCGTCGCCGCGGCGGAGCGCCTGTCGGGCCTCAGGGACACGGTGCCGGTGGGTTCCACGCTCACGATGAAGGCCGGTTCCTCGGCGCAGATCCTGATGGCCTGGGAGGAGCCGGAGCGGCTGCACCGGGGCCTGCAGGGTGCCCGGTTCACGGCGACGGCCCTCTCGGGCGTACGACGCCGGGGCTGGGCCCAGTCGATCGGTGAGCGCGAGCCGGGCGTGGCGTCGGTCTCCGCGCCGGTGCGCGGGCCGTCGAACCGGGTGGTGGCCGCCGTCTCGGTCTCCGGTCCCATCGAGCGCCTGTCCCGCCACCCGGGCCGGATGCACGCCCAGGCCGTCATCGACGCCGCCGGCCGCCTGTCGGAGGCGCTGCGCCGCTCCTGACCCCCTCGTCCCGTGGGTACGGGCCCGCCTCAACGCCGCGGCGGGTCCGCTCCCCGGTTCCCGGGCGCATGTCTCGGAACGCCGAAAGCCCTCCACCGAGGTGGAGGGCTTTCGTTTGTGTACCCCCGACCGGATTCGAACCGGCGCTACCGCCTTGAGAGGGCGGCGTGCTAGGCCGCTACACAACGGGGGCTTGGATCATGCGTTTCCGCAGATCCTGCTGGTCTACCTGGACTCGAACCAAGACTAACTGAACCAGAATCAGTCGTGCTGCCAATTACACCATAGACCAATGATGGTTTAGACCAGTCAGTACCCCCGACCGGATTCGAACCGGCGCTACCGCCTTGAGAGGGCGGCGTGCTAGGCCGCTACACAACGGGGGCCCTAGCAGTCCCGAGATGATCGGAACCAGTACCCCCGACCGGATTCGAACCGGCGCTACTGCCTTGAGAGGGCAGCGTGCTAGGCCGCTACACAACGGGGGCTTGCGGATGAGATCCGCTGGTGCAGATGAGCTCTGCGAGCTGGCCTACCTGGACTCGAACCAAGACTAACTGAACCAGAATCAGTCGTGCTGCCAATTACACCATAGGCCACTGGAACGCAAGCCCCTGAGGGGTTCTTGTTCTAGCTTGACGCTTGGGTCTCCGGCCTTCCGGCCCGTTCCCCTCGGCGCAGGAAGAACATTACCCGAAGGTGGACGGGGCTCCAAAACGAGTATCGGCGGCGAGCACCGCGGGAAGTTCGGCGAGGGAGGCGATACGACGCGGCCCCGTCGGCGGTTCGACGGCCACCCACTCCTTCCCGCGGTCGATCCACACCGACAGCAGCCCGGCCTCCGCGGCGCCCCGGCCGTCGATCTCCGGGTGGTCGCCGACGTACGCCACCTGGTCCGGGGGCAGCGACAGCGCGTCGCAGGCGGCGAGGAACGCGCCGGCCTCGGGCTTGGAGACGCCCAGCTCGGCGGCGCACAGGATGGCCTCGAAGCGGTCGTGGACGCCGAGGGCGCGCAGCTTGCGGTCCTGGACGTGGAGGCTGGAGTTGGAGAGCACCGCGTGCCGGTGGCTGGCGGCGAGGGCTTCGAGGACGGGCAGCACGTCCGGGAAGAGGCTCCAGGCGGACTCGTAGTACGTGACGTACCGCTGGAACCAGTCGTCGGCCTCGGTGTCCGTCAGCTCGGGGCGGTCCAGGAAGATCCGGGTGCGGTCGCGCCGCTGCGTCTCGTAGTCCACCTCCCGCGCGGCGAACCGCGTCCACTGCTGCCGTGTCACCTCCCGCCACCGCTCCAGCGCCTCCTCCACGGAGGCGTACCCGTCCATCAGCCCCTCGGCGAGCAGGTGGGCGCGCATGCCCTCGCGGTCGGCGGTGGTGTAGTCGAACAGTGTGTCGTCCACGTCCCAGACGACGGCTCGGATCGGCATGCCGCCCAGCTTAGGCAGCCGGAGCCGCGGGCCGGGCCATCCGCCCGGTTTCACGGAGATTCCTCCGACTCCCCGGCCCTCGGACGCCGGCCTCCACGCGTACGGGCCGTGCAGAACTCCTGAACCGGCTGCGGAAGTCGGCAGATGTCCCCAGAAGAGTGTGTTTCTGTCGTCATGGGCACGAGCCTGGTCCGATGTGCGTACCGTCACCAGCGACGACTCCCTCACACAGCGCGTCCGTGCGGCTGCCGTGGGTGCCCTGTCGGGGTCGTGTGAGCCAGGTACGGGAGGAAGAGCGATGACACAGATTCCGGAGCAGGTCGTTGCGCGGCGGGGACAGGACCCGGCCGACGAGCTCCTGAGGTCGTTCGGCCGACAGATCAAGATCCTCCGGCAGCGCGCCGGGCACACCCAGGCCGACCTGGGACAGCTCCTCGGGTACAGCGAGGCGCAGGTCGCGGCCATCGAGCAAGGGCGGCGCATTCCGCGCCCCGACACCATCGAGAAGCTCGATCAACTGTTGGAGGCCGACGGCGTGCTGCTCGTCATGAAGCGGCCCGTGGCGTTGACCCGGTACCCGGCGTTCTTCCGGGACGCGGCCCGGATCGAGGAGACCGCGGCCGAGTTCCACCAGTACGCCCCGCTGATCATGCCCGGCATGCTCCAGACCGAGGAGTACGCCAGGACCATGTTCACCGTCTGGCGCCCACGGCGGAGCGAAGCCGAGATCGAGCAAATGGTCTCGGCACGGCTTGAACGGCACAAGCTCTTCGACCGCAACCCGGCGCCTGTGCTCAGCTTCGTGTTGGAGGAAGCAGTCCTTCAACGCCCCATCGGCGGGGTGGATGTCCTCCGGGGCCAACTGGAACACCTGCTCCTGGTCGGGCTGAACCCCAACGTGGAGATCCAGGTGATGCCGACCCGAACGGTCGACCACGCGTGTGTGGACGGTCCCTTCACCTTGATGGTGCCGGAGGGAGGGGAGCAAGTGGCCTACTTGGAGAGCCAGGGAAGCGGCCGCGTCCTCAGCTGTCGGGAAACCGTCCGAGGGATCGCCGCCCGGTATGGAATCATCCGGGCACAGGCGTTGTCCCCGCGGGAATCCCAGCGCCTCATCGAAAAGTCGCTGCAAGGAGACCTATGAACACCGTGCGGTCCATGGCTCTACAGCTCCACTGGGTCAAGAGCAGCTACAGCGGAGGCTCGGGCGGCGATTGCGTCGAGGTCGCCCCCGCCCCCTCCGCCGTACACGTCCGGGACTCCAAGGACACCGACCAGGGCACCTTCACCGTCGCCCCGGCCGCCTGGACGGCGTTCCTCGGCCTTGCCCGTCAGGATTGACCGAAACCCCGTACCGCCTCACCTGTGGCCGTCCCTTCGGGGGCGGCCACAGACGTGTTCCGGAAAGTTCGGTGCGTCTGTGCTGCATCGACGAGGCGGGCAACGGGCAGACGTCCACCCCGTGAGGCCTGACGCCCCTGCGGTCCTTCGCCTCCCGACCCCCGCAGCAGCCGCCGACAGGTGAGAACCGGCCTCGGCGCTGCCCGGCAGCGTGAAGGGGTGGCGCCCGGACACTTCCGGGCGCCACCCCTGACCGGTCTGCGGGTTACGCGGTGAGCTTGGTCAGCGCCGCGTCGATCCGCGACAGGGTCTTCTCCTTGCCCAGGATCTCCAGGGACTCGAAGAGGGGCAGGCCGACCGTGCGGCCGGTGACGGCGACGCGGACCGGGGCCTGGGCCTTGCCGAGCTTGAGGCCGTGGGCCTCACCGGCGGCCAGGACGGCCTCCTTGAGGGAGTCCGGGGACGTCCAGTCGGCGGCGTCCAGCTTCTCGCGGGCCGTGCGGAGCAGGGCGTCGGAGCCCTCCTTCATCGCCTTGGTCCAGGACACCTCGTCGAAGACCGGCTCCGGCAGGAACAGGAAGTCGACGTTGTCCGTGATCTCCGACAGCACCTTCAGGCGGGTCTGCGCGTGCGGGGCGATCGCCTGCCACTTGGCCTCGTCGAAGGCCTCCGGGGCCCAGGGGGCGAAGGGAGCCTTGAGCCAGGGGGCGCAGCGCTCGGTGAAGTCCTTCACGTCGAGCATGCGGATGTGGTCGCCGTTGATCGCCTCGCACTTCTTCAGGTCGAAGCGGGCCGGGTTGGGCTGCACGTCCGCGATGTCGAAGGCCGCGATCATCTCGTCGATCGAGAAGACGTCCTGGTCGGCGGAGAGCGACCAGCCGAGCAGGGAGAGGTAGTTGAGCAGGCCCTCGGGGAGGAAGCCGCGCTCGCGGTAGAGGTTGAGGGAGGACTGCGGGTCGCGCTTGGAGAGCTTCTTGTTGCCCTCGCCCATCACGTACGGCAGGTGGCCGAAGGCGGGGGTCCGCTTGGCGATGCCCAGTTCGGTGAGCGCCTTGTAGAGGGCGATCTGGCGGGGGGTGGAGGAGAGCAGGTCCTCGCCGCGCAGGACGTGGGTGATCTCCATCAGGGCGTCGTCGACCGGGTTGACCAGCGTGTAGAGCGGGGCGCCGTTGGCGCGGACGATGCCGTAGTCCGGAACGTTCTCCGGGGTGAAGGTCAGTTCGCCGCGGACCAGGTCGGTGAAGGTGATCGTCTCGTCGGGCATCCGGAAGCGGACGATCGGCTCGCGGCCCTGGGCCTTGTACTCCTCGACCTGGGCGTCGGTCAGCTCGCGGCAGTGGCCGTCGTAGCCGGAGGGCTTTCCGGCGGCGCGGGCGGCCTCGCGGCGGCTGTCCAGCTCCTCCTGGGAGCAGTAGCAGTGGTAGGCGTGGCCGGCTTCCAGGAGCTTCGCCGCGACGTCCTTGTAGAGGTCCATGCGCTGCGACTGGCGGTACGGCGCGTGGGGGCCGCCGACCTCGGGGCCCTCGTCCCAGTCGAAGCCGAGCCAGCGCATGGAGTCCAGGAGCTGGTTGTAGGACTCCTCGGAGTCGCGGGCCGCGTCGGTGTCCTCGATGCGGAAGACCAGGGTGCCGCCGTGGTGCTTGGCGAACGCCCAGTTGAACAGGGCGGTGCGGACCAGGCCCACATGGGGGTTACCGGTGGGCGACGGGCAGAAACGTACGCGGACGGGTGCGCTAGCCACGCTTGACAACCTTGTTGGTGAGAGTGCCGATGCCTTCGATGGTGACGGCGACCTCGTCGCCGACGTTGAGGGGGCCGACCCCGGCCGGGGTGCCCGTGAGGACGACGTCGCCGGGGAGCAGCGTCATGGCCTCGGAGATGTTGACGATCAGGTCCTCGATGGAGTGGATCATCTCGCTGGTGCGGCCGAGCTGGCGCTGGGCTCCGTTGACCGTGAGCTGGATGGTCAGGTCGCCGGCGGCGGCGATGTCGAGGTCCGTCTCCACCCAGGGGCCGAGCGGGCAGGAGGTGTCGAAGCCCTTGGCGCGGGCCCACTGCTTCTCGCGCTTCTGGACGTCGCGCGCGGTGATGTCGTTGGCGCAGGTGTAGCCGAAGATCACGTCCTTGACGCGCTCGCGCGGGACCTCGCGGCACATCCGGCCGATGACCACGGCCAGCTCGGCCTCGTGGTGCACGTCCTGGGAGAAGGAGGGGTACTGGATGTCGTCGCCGGGGCCGATGACGGAGGTGGAGGGCTTGAAGAAGGCGAACGGGGCGTCGGGGACCTCGTTGCCGAGTTCCCTGGCGTGTTCGGCGTAGTTGCGGCCGAAGGCCACCACCTTGTTGGGGAGCACCGGGGGCAGCAGCCTGACCTTGCTCACCGGGACCTTGGTGCCGGAGAGCTCGAAGTCTGCGAACGGGATGCCCTTGATGATGTCCAGGACGAGTTCGTCCTGCTTCTCGCCCTCGACCGCGCCGAAGGCGACGTTCCCGTCGATGGAGAATCTGGCGATGCGCACGGGATGCTTGTCCCCTTGACCGATCGGCTGACGTCTGACGCTCCAGGCTAACGCGCGGGGGTCCTCGCCCCGCGCAACGACGAGGGGCGCCCCCGTCGCCGTGGGGCGCCCCTCGTCCGGTGGGCCTTGAGTGTTTCGCGGCCGGTGTCCGTATGGACCGGTGTCACTGTGCGGCGTCGGCCGCGACCGGGATCTCCATGAGGATGGTGCGCTTGGGGTTGGCAGTCTGGGCCGGGAGGTCGACGGTGTGCTCCTGCTGGGCCGGCTTCTGCAGTTCGTCGGCACCCTTCAGGTGGGCCAGCGTGGTGCGCCGCGGGTTGGCGATCTTGTGGAACATCGTCGTCGTCTTCACTGTTTACTTGACCCTGTCCTGTTCACGGGCGCCCGGAGGGGGTCGGAGACCCCGCGAGGGCGCGGGTTGTCGGTTTTGCCATCCCTGTAAAGCGTCAGGCTAAACATGCGATTCCCCGCCGACCGTGGCCGGAGACCCTGACCGGGGTGTGAGTTTGCTCACGAGCTGCCGGACAAATCTCGCATTCCGACTCGGGTCCCGCCGAGACGGAATCGGACATTCACCCATTGAAGCCATCATTCCGCTCCCGATCATGGCGACTGGGACACCCGGACCGCCCCGCCGACTCGTGACCATATGTCCCTTATTGAGGAGGTCGCTTTCCACCCGCGGTGACTCGCCACTCACGTGGTGTCACGTATCTCACGGGTAAGCCCATGGGCCTTGTTGGAGGTCCTGCACTGTGCTGGAATTCCACGGAACCGCCGCAGGATCGAGCCGGCGCACAGGGGGCGCACAGACGCGCCGAGTGGCGGGCGAGAAGGGGGAACCAGCGCCGGTCACTCACGACCACCACGGGGGCGTATTCAGGGCGCCCCTATGACGCCGACACCGTGCCTCGCCGTTCACGCGGAGGGGTGCCTGGTTCAGAGGTTGCGACGCTAGTGCAGGGACGTTTCAAGAGGGATGGCAGCGCTTCGGCGGAGCCGGAGCCGCACGGCGGGACTGGCCCCAAGGCCGTCAGCTCCTCGCCCCAGCACGCCCAGAACCAGGGCTCGACCACGCCCGGGAACGGCGGCGAAGGCACCGCCGCGCCGTCCGGAGCACCGGGCACGGCGCCGGCCGCGCCGAAGGGGCCGACCGGCCCGGGACCGCGAATAGCCCTGCGGAACTGGCGGATCTCGACCCGCCTGGTGTCGCTGCTCGCCCTCCCGGTGGTCGCGGCCACCTCGCTGGGCGGGCTGCGCATCAACCAGTCGATGGACGACATCCAGCAGCTCGACAACATGAAGCTGCTGACGGACATGACCAAGCAGGCCACCGAACTGGCCGCCGCGCTCCAGGAGGAGCGCGACCAGTCGGCCGGCCCGCTGGCCCACGGCGGCAAGGCCACCGACTTCGCGGTCAAGGGCTACCGCGAGAAGACCGACCGGGCGCGCAACCTCTTCATCGACAGCTCCGAGGAGATCGACGACGCCAGCAAGGACGGCGACCTCAAGGGCGTCCGCGACAACCTGGTGCAGCTCGCCGGTGAGCTGGGCGAGCTCGAGAAGATCCGCAACACGGCGTTCCAGTCGAAGGACAACTCCACGCAGACGGTCGAGGGCTACCACCGTCTGATCGAGAAGCTGATCGAGCTCTCGCAGGACATGGCGGAGGCGACCAGCAACCCCGACATGATCCAGCGCACCCGCGCCCTGGCGTCCTTCTCCTCCGCCAAGGAGTACGCGTCGATCCAGCGAGCGGTCCTCGCCGCGGCCCTGCCCGCCACCAACACCACCAAGGGCCGGCTCTTCGACAACGACCGGCTCTACGCAGAGTCGGCGCTGGCCAGCCAGAAGTCCGAGATCCGCAGCTTCAAGAGCATCTACGGCGACGTCGCCGCCACCGATCTGCTGCTGCCGATCGAGGAGGGCAACGCCACGATCAAGGCCACCGACGAGTACGCCGGGCGTGCCCTGGCCTCGCAGTTCGGCCTCTCGTCGGTCGGCCAGCGGTCCTACCGCGACTGGCTGGACGACAGCTCCATCAAGCTCCAGCAGATGAAGAACATCGAGCTCCACCTGCTCGAGGACATGGAGCAGAAGGCCCGTGAGCTGCGCAGCGCCACCGAGCGCGACGCGATCGTCTCCGGTGTGCTGATCCTGCTCGTGCTCGGTGTGTCGCTGGTCGGCGCCTTCGTCGTGGCCCGCTCCATGATCCGCTCGCTGCGCCGGCTGGAGGACACCGCCACCAAGGTCGCCCAGGAACGCCTGCCCGACCTGGTCAAGCAGCTCTCCGAGTCCGACCCGCAGGACGTCGACACGTCCGTGGAGTCGGTCGGTGTGCACTCCCGGGACGAGATCGGCAAGGTGGCCGCGGCCTTCGACGACGTGCACCGCGAGGCGGTCCGCCTCGCCGCCGAGCAGGCCCTGCTGCGGGGCAACGTCAACGCGATGTTCACCAACCTCTCGCGCCGCTCCCAGGGTCTGATCCAGCGCCAGCTGTCGCTGATCTCCGAACTGGAGTCCCGCGAGGCCGACCCGGACCAGCTGTCCTCGCTGTTCAAGCTGGACCACCTCGCCACCCGTATGCGCCGTAACGGCGAGAACCTCCTCGTCCTCGCGGGTGAGGAGCCCGGCCGCCGGTGGACCCGTCCGGTCCCGCTGGTCGACGTGCTCCGTGCCGCCGCCTCCGAGGTGGAGCAGTACGAGCGCATCGAGCTGGCCTCCGTGCCGAGCACCGAAGTGGCCGGCCGCGTGGTCAACGACCTCGTGCACCTGCTCGCCGAGCTGCTGGAGAACGCGACCTCGTTCTCCTCGCCGCAGACCAAGGTCAAGGTCACCGGTCACGCGCTGCCCGACGGCCGGGTGCTGATCGAGATCCACGACACCGGTATCGGTCTGTCGCCGGAGGACCTGGCGGCGATCAACGAGCGGCTCGCCGCGCCGCCCACCGTGGACGTCTCCGTCTCCCGCCGCATGGGTCTGTTCGTGGTCGGCCGTCTGTCGCAGCGCCACGGCATCCGCATCCAGCTGCGTCCGTCCGACTCCGGTGGTACGACCGCGCTGGTCATGCTGCCCGTCGACGTCGCCCAGGGCGGCAAGAAGCCGCAGGGCAAGCCGGGTCAGCCGGGCGCGGGTGGCGGTGGCCCCGCCGCCGCGCAGGCGGCCGCGGGTGCCGCGGCCGCACGGCGTGCCGCCGGCGCCGGTCAGTCCGCGGGCGGTGCTCTCGGTGCCGGCGCGTCCGGCGGTGGCCTGCTCGGTGCCGGTCAGGGTCCGCGGGCCGCGCTGCCCGGGCGGGACGGCGCGGGCCGGCCCGACGGAGCGCGGGGGCCGCAGGGCCAGCCGGGCAACTCCACGCCGTCGCTGTTCGACCGGGGTGCTCCCGGTGCGGCTCCGCAGGGCCGTCCGGCCGCGCAGGGCCGTCCGGCTCCGGCCGGCTTCGGCGGCCAGGCACCCGGTGCCCCACAGGGCATGCAGGCCACCGGCCCGGGCGCACAGCAGCAGGAGCAGGACGCCTTCGGCGGCGGTCGCGCCCAGGTGCCGCCGCAGCGTGGCAACGGAAAGCCCGAGCGCGGTCGTCGTCCGCAGCTGCCGCCGCGCGGTGGCGCGCGTCCGGAGCTGCCCGGCGGTGACCAGCAGCAGCCGCGCGTGCCCAGCTGGAGCGACGAGAACGCCCAGCCGCCGGTGCCGCGCGCCTCGCTGGACGTCCCGCGCGGTCACGAGGAGCCGGACGTCGCCCGGACCGCGTCCATGCCCCGGTTCGACGACCGGCAGGGCCCCGGCGCGACGGCGGAGATCCCCCGGTTCGACGAGCGTCAGAACCCCGGTGCGCCCGCCTACGGCGCCTCCGGCGCGAACGGCGTCCAGAACACGGGCCAGTACGCCCGCAGGGACGGCTTCGCCGCCCCGCAGGGCGGTCCGGGCGGGCAGAACCCGGCCGCGACGGGCCAGTTCCCCGTCCCGCAGGGCTACGACAACGGCTCCACCGGCCAGTTCTCCATGCCGGGCCAGGACAACGGCTCCACCGGCCAGTTCCCTGCGCCGAGCCAGGACAACGGCTCCACCGGCCAGTTCTCCATGCCCGGTCAGGACAACGGCTCCACCGGCCAGTTCCCTGCGCCGAGCCAGGACAACGGTGCCACCGGCCGTCGCCCCTCCTTCCCGGAGCGGCCGAACGCCGGGGGCCCGGCCGTCACCGGCCAGTTCGAGCACCCGCAGCCGAACGGCACGCACGGAGGCGGCCCGGTCGCCCCGCGCCCGCAGGCCCCGCAGCAGCGGTCCGACGAGCGCGCGGTGTCCGACGCGTGGGCGCTGCCGCCCGCGTCCGGTCCGGGCGACGGCCGTACGCCGCTGTACGACACGTTGGAGACCAACTGGTTCCACGGCGGCGGACAGGAGCAGGGCAACGGCTCGGCTCCGGCACCCCAGCAGCCGCAGCAATACCAGCAGCCGCAGGGACCCACCGGTCCTCAGCGGTCCGCTTCCACCGCTTGGCGCAGCTCGCCCAACGACGAGCTGGTCCGACAGGCCGAACGCGTCCGGCAGCCGGCCGCGGGCGGCGTCACCACCTCCGGCCTGCCGCGCCGGGTGCCCAAGGCGAACCTCGTCCCGGGCACGGCTCAGCAGCAACAGCACCAGAGCGGTCCTCAGGTCTCGCGCGCCCCCGATGACGTGCGCGGCCGGCTGACCAATCTCCGTCGGGGTATCGCACAGGGTCGTCAGGCCGGCACCACCCAGACCGGCAGCTTCCCGAACCCCACTCACCAGCAGGAGCGTTAGTTGAGCCCGATGAGCCAGGCGGCACAGAACCTCAACTGGTTGATCACCAACTTCGTGGACAACACCCCCGGGGTGTCCCACACCGTCGTCGTGTCCGCCGACGGTCTTCTGCTGGCCATGTCCGAGGGGTTCCCGCGCGACCGCGCGGACCAGCTCGCGGCCGTCGCTTCGGGACTGACCTCCCTGACGGCCGGCGCCTCCCGGATCTTCGAAGGCGGCAACGTGGCCCAGACGGTCGTCGAGATGGAGAGGGGATTCCTCTTCCTCATGTCCGTCTCGGACGGCTCGTCCCTGGCCGTTCTCGCGCACCCCGAGTGCGACATCGGCCTCGTCGGCTACGAGATGGCGCTCCTGGTCGACCGTGCGGGAGCGGTCCTCACCCCGGACCTCCGCGCCGAACTACAGGGAAGTCTGCTCCACTGATCGGCCCCGGCACCACCCGTCTCACCAAATCACCGTCCGGCCGCCACATTCCCCCCACCGGCCCCGTCAGACGGCTTGACTGACCGACTTGCTGTCCCGTCCGGAGGACCCATGACCCCGCCCACCGCCTCTCATGATCCGTACGCGGAACCGTACGAGGACGAGGGCGACCAGCCGCTGGTGCGTCCCTATGCGATGACCGGCGGCCGGACCAGGCCGCGTTATCAGCTGGCCATCGAGGCACTGATCAGTACGACGGCCGACCCGGCAGCGCTCATGGGGCTCCTCCCGGAGCACCAGCGCATCTGCCATCTGTGCCGTGAGGTGAAGTCGGTCGCCGAGGTCTCGGCGCTGCTCAACATGCCACTGGGTGTTGCCCGGATCCTGGTGGCCGACTTGGCGGAGGCGGGACTCGTCGCCGTGCACCAGCCGGGCGGCGACGAGACGACCGGCGCCCCGGATGTGACACTGCTCGAAAGGGTGCTCAGTGGACTTCGCAAGCTCTAGCGGCGGGACGGTCTCCGACAGCCGTACCACCACGTCCGCGAAGATCGTGGTGGCGGGCGGCTTCGGCGTGGGCAAGACCACGTTCGTCGGCGCCGTCTCGGAGATCAACCCGTTGCGCACCGAGGCCGTGATGACCTCCGCCAGCGCGGGTATCGACGACCTCACCCACACCGGGGACAAGACCACCACCACGGTGGCCATGGACTTCGGCCGTATCACCCTGGACCAGGACCTGATCCTGTACCTGTTCGGCACGCCCGGCCAGGACCGCTTCTGGTTCATGTGGGACGACCTGGTGCGCGGCGCCATCGGCGCGGTGGTCCTGGTGGACACCCGCCGGCTGGCGGACTGCTTCCCGGCGGTGGACTACTTCGAGAACAGCGGACTGCCCTTCGTGGTCGCCCTCAACGGGTTCGACGGGCAGCAGCCCTACCAGCCGGAAGAGGTGCGCGAAGCGCTCCAGATCGGACCCGACACCCCGATCATCACCACCGACGCCCGCCACCGCGCGGACGCGAAGAGTGCGCTGATCACCCTGGTCGAGCACGCCCTCATGGCGCGTCTCAGGTAGAACCGGGCGGGAAGCGGCATACGACAGCTGTCGTAGACGCACCGGAGCCGGCTGTGTCCTTTGACACGGCCGGCCCCGGTGTTCATAACGTTTCGGCAGAGGAATCGGCGGATGCCGACACGCGATGCGGTCAGGCGGTACCGCTACGCGCACGAACGCCCCGCCTTTTGCCGGTGCTCGCTCTTTATGACCGTTTTATCTAGGGCTTACATCACTTGAATTCCTCGCCTTCCAGTGTTTTGAAGAGCGCTGGTCGGCATGCTGGAATGCCTGAACTGCCCATCGGTCAAAGACGTACTCCGTAGTCGATGGCACACCGGGTTCTGAGACACTGCGGCACAACGTTGGTGCCGACCGCCGAGAGGTTGTTGGTCGAGTGAGGCGAAGCAAGAACAGTCCCGAGCCGTCGGCCCGGGGCAACTTCACGCCGCCGTCGCGCGCGGCGGCGCCCGCCCCCGTGCCCGGTCCCGAGCCCACGGCGGCGCCCGCCAAGAGCGGAGGACGCCTCTCCCCTCGCAACTGGCGCGTGACGACCAGGCTGAACGCGATCCTGCTCATACCCGTGCTGGTCGGCCTGGTCATGGGCGGCTTCCAGGTGAAGGGCTCGATCGACACCTGGAACGAGGCCGAGGACGCGGAGAACACCGCGCGTCTGGTCGAGGCCTCCCTCACCTACGCCAACGCCCTCTACAACGAGCGTGACGTCACCGCGGTCCCCCTGCTGCAGGGCAAGGGCAAGGACGACCCGGACGTCGCCAAGGCCCGCGCCGCGACCGACAAGGCCGCCGACGCCTTCGACGAGGCCGCCCGGAACATGCCGGACAAGCCCGGCCTGAAGCGCCGGATGGAGCTGTTCCGCGAGGCCGAGCCCCAGCTGACCGCGCTGCGCGCCGGGGCCTACACCTCCAAGCTCAAGGGCGTCGCGACCGAGGAGGGCTACGTCACCGTCGCCCACCCCCTGATGGAGTTCGCCAACGACCTCGGTCTGGGCACCGGCAACATCACCAGCTACGGACGTACGGTCTACGCGATCTCGCTGACCAAGTCGGCCCTGTCGCTGCAGCGTTCCATCGGCATGCACCTGCTGGTGAAGCCCGGCCCGACCGACAGCCAGCTCGCCAGCCAGCGCGTGGCCCTCACCTCGTACGCCTACCTCGAGCGCATCGCCGTCGAGGAGTACCGGGGCGGTGGCACCGAGGCCGACGCGGAGAAGCTGGAGCAGACCGCTCAGCGGATCCAGGCCGAGGGCACCGAGATGGCCCGGGACGCCAAGCAGCGGGACCCGGACTACGTGGCGCCGCCCGCGAAGACGGAGACGATGATCTCCGAGCTGGGCCGGCTGCCCTCCACGGACGCGGCCGCGCGCGGCGCACTCGCAGCCCAGGGCATCACCCCCGCCAACTGGTGGGCCGTGAACACCCTCAAGTTCGACGGTTACCGCGAGATCGAGTCCGACCTGACCGACAGCGCGGTGAGCGAGGCCGCGCAGATCGCCGACGACGCCCAGCGCGACGCCCTCATCACCGGTGCCGCCGTCGTCATCGCCCTGCTCGCCGCGTTCATCCTGGCCGGCATGGTGGCCCGCCAGATGAGCCGCTCCATGCGCCAGCTGCGCAACGCCGCCTTCGGCATCGCCGAGCAGCGGCTGCCGATGCTGGTCGACCAGCTCTCCCGTACCGACCCCGGCCGGGTCGACACCAAGGTCGCGCCGATCCCGATCTCCACCACCGACGAGATCGGCGAGGTCGCCCGCGCCTTCGACCAGGTCCACCGCGAGGCCGTCCGGCTCGCCGCCGAGCAGGCGCTGCTGCGGGGCAACATCAACGCGATCTTCACCAACCTGTCGCGCCGCAACCAGTCGCTGATCGAGGGCCAGCTGACCCTGATCACCGACCTGGAGAACAACGAGGCCGACCCGGACCAGCTGGAGAGCCTCTTCCGCCTGGACCACCTGGCCACCCGTATGCGCCGCAACGGCGAGAACCTCCTGGTCCTCGCGGGCGAGGAGCCCGGCCGCCGCTGGGACCAGCCGGTTCCGCTGGTCGACGTGTTGCGGGCCGCCTCCTCCGAGGTGGAGCAGTACGAGCGCATCGAGCTGTCCGGCGTTCCCGAGGCCGAGATCCACGGCCGCGCGGTGACCGACCTCGTGCACCTGCTCGCCGAGCTCCTGGAGAACGCCACCACGTTCTCCTCCCCGCAGACCAAGGTCCGCGTCACCGCGACCCGTCTCCCCGACGGCCGCGTGATGGTCGAGATCCACGACAAGGGCATCGGCCTCACCGCCGAGGACTTCGCGGACATCAACCACAAGCTGGCCAACCCGCCCACCGTCGACGCCGCGATCTCCCAGCGCATGGGCCTGTTCGTGGTCGGCCGGCTGTCCGACCGGCACGGCATCCGGGTCCAGTTGCGCCCCTCGGGCGAGCAGGCCGGCACCACCTCGCTGGTCATGCTGCCGGACGCGATCACCCACGGTGGCGGTGGCGAACAGCCGCTGGAGCGCGACGAGTTCACGGTCTCGCAGATCATCCCGGAGCAGGCCTTCCAGGGCGAGGACTTCAACCGGCAGCCGCTGCGCACCGCCGCGGAGCTGGGCTTCGACGACAGCCGCTACGCGGAGGTCCCGGACGACATCCGCGACCTGGACCCGGTCGGCCGTTCCCTGATGCGCGAGGAGCGCCGGGCGGCCCTGGATTCCCAGGCGCATCCGCAGCAGCCGGAGCCGGCCTCCACGAACGCCCAGGAGGCCCCCGAGGCGCCCGCGTACCCGGACGAGTTCGCCGCCCCGCAGGGCTACGGCAACGGCCAGGGTTACGACGGCAACGGCCAGGGCTTCGACGGCGGCTACCAGGAGCAGCAGAGCGCCGGGTACGACCAGCAGGCGGCCGGGTACGACCAGCAGGCGTACGACAACGGGCAGCGGACGGCGTACGAGGAGCCGCAGCAGCAGGCGTACGGCGAGGGGTTCTACGCGCCGGACGGCCAGGTACCGCAGAACGACGCCTTCCCGGCCGACGGCGGCTACCCGGCACCCTCCTACGGGCAGCAGGCCCAGGACGGCGGTGCGGCGGCGGGTGCCGCCGACCCCTTCTCGTCCTTCGCCGGCCGACGCCAGGCGGACGACTGGCCGCAGCAGGACGGTTACCGGAACGACCACTCGGACCAGTACTCTGCTCAGGCCCCGGAATCGGAAAATACGCAGGCCGCTGACGCTCGCGAGCAGGACAGCGTAGGCTTCGACCGTCCGGAACCGGCTGTCTCCGACGTCCACGCGCTGACCGACGCCGGGCTTCCCCGCCGCGGATCCACCGCGGGCGGCGCGAACGGCCCGGGCGGACCGCAGCACGTGCAGCAGGAGCCGTCGGCCTCCACTCCGGAGAGCGACGGCGGCAGCGGCTGGCGTTCGGCGAACGACGAGCGCTGGCAGCAGGCATCGGCGCTCCGGAAGCCCAAGGCGGGCGGAGTGACCTCCTCCGGTCTGCCGCGACGGGTCCCCAAGGCCAACCTGGTCCAGGGAGCCGCCGAAACCACCCCTCAGGGAGGCCCCCAGGTCTCCCGCGCCCCGGAAGACGTCCGGGGCAGGCTGAGCAACCTGCGACGCGGTGTCCAACGAGGCCGTGGCGCGGGCAGTGAAACGAACGGCCAGGGCTTCGGTCCTGACAGCACCTACGACCAGGAGCGTTAGTGTGAGCCCGATGAGCCAGGCGGCACAGAACCTGAACTGGTTGATCACCAACTTCGTGGACAACACCCCGGGGGTGTCCCACACGGTGGTGGTCTCCGCCGACGGACTCCTTCTGGCTATGTCCGAAGGCTTTCCCCGCGACCGCGCCGACCAGCTCGCGGCCGTCGCCTCCGGCCTGACGTCACTGACGGCAGGCGCCTCCCGGATCTTCGAGGGCGGCAGCGTGAACCAGACGGTTGTGGAGATGGAGCGGGGATTCCTCTTCATCATGTCCATTTCCGACGGTTCGTCGCTCGCGGTTCTCGCACATCCCGAGGCGGACATCGGCCTCATTGGGTACGAGATGGCCCTTCTGGTGGACCGCGCCGGTACGGTCCTCACCCCGGACCTCCGGGCGGAGCTCCAGGGGAGCCTTCTCAACTAAAGGACAGACGGTGCGTTTTGGCGTCCCGGGGTCGTAAGGTTTCGGGACGCGGCTCCACAGTGATGGGTGCCAGGCACAGCCGGAGGAGGAGAAAGTGGCAACACCCCCAGGCGGTTCATCGTCGGGCGACTGGTCGTACGGTCCCGTACAGGGCCAGAACGACGGCGCCCAGAGCGGGTACGGCTACCCCTCCGCCCCGAGTCACCGGCAGCCGTACGTGCCGCAGGGCCCCGGCCCTTCGCCGTACGACCAGCCGCACGCCCCGCGCATCCAGCCGGTGCAGCCGCAGCGCCGGGCACCCGAGCCGACGCCCGCCGGGGCGTCGAACAATCCCCTGGTGCGCCCGTACGCGATGACGGGCGGTCGCACCAGGCCGCGGTACCAGCTCGCCATCGAGGCGCTGGTGCACACCACCGCGCAGCCGCACCAGATGCAGGGCCAGCTGCCCGAGCATCAGCGGATCTGCACCCTCTGCCGGGAGATCAAGTCGGTGGCCGAGATCTCGGCCCTGCTGACCATTCCTCTCGGCGTGGCCAGGATCCTCGTCGCCGACTTGGCGGAGGCGGGACTGGTCGCCATCCATCAGCCCGGCGGCGACGAGAGCGCCGGCGGCCAGCCAGACGTGACACTGCTCGAAAGGGTGCTCAGTGGACTTCGCAAGCTCTAGCGGCGGTCCTTCCCGCTCCACCACCTCGGCGAAGATCGTGGTGGCGGGTGGCTTCGGCGTGGGCAAAACCACGTTCGTCGGGGCCGTTTCGGAGATCAACCCGCTGCGCACGGAAGCCGTCATGACGTCTGCTTCGGCGGGCATCGACGACCTCACCCACACCGGGGACAAGACGACCACGACGGTCGCCATGGACTTCGGCCGTATCACCCTGGACCAGGACCTGATCCTGTACCTGTTCGGTACGCCCGGCCAGGACCGCTTCTGGTTCATGTGGGACGACCTGGTGCGCGGCGCCATCGGCGCGATCGTGCTGGTCGACACCCGGCGTCTCGCCGACTGCTTCCCGGCGGTCGACTACTTCGAGAACTCGGGTCTCCCGTTCGTGATCGCGCTCAACGGCTTCGACGGCCAGCAGCCGTACCAGCCGGACGAGGTCCGGGAGGCGCTGCAGATCGGGCCCGACACCCCGATCATCACCACGGACGCGCGTCACCGTGCGGACGCGAAGTCGGCGCTGATCACTCTCGTGGAGCACGCGTTGATGGCGCGCCTGCGCTGACGGCTTCCGCCGGCGCGGGCGGCATCTCGCCGGCGCGGGCGGCTCTCGCCGGCGCCGAGCGGAGCGACAGCCCCTTGCGACCACTGGGTCGCCGGGGGCTGTCGCATTTTGCCGGGTGCGGGCAGTCCGTGGCTGGTCGCGCAGTTCCCCGCGCCCCTAGGGGGGTGGCCGCTGATGGATGCCGGGTGCGGGTAGTTCGTGGCTTGTTGCGCAGTTCCCCGCGCCCCTGAGGGGGATGGCCGCCGCCCTGTTGCCAGGGGGCGGGGCGGGATGTGGAGAAGGGCCCCTCCGCCAGGGAGGGGCCCTTCTTGGGGTCAGCGCCAGCTGTGGGGGGCGCGGAAGCCGTTCTCGCGTTCCAGGCGGCGCCAGCCGGCCCGCGCGCTCCCCCCGTGCCCTGGGGCCGCGGCAGCCGGCTGTGCGGCCGCCCGCGCCAGCAGGATCGCCGTGATCGCGGCGACCTCCTCCGGTCCGGCCTGGCCCTTCTCGACACGGATGTCAGGTGTGCTCATGGCTATCGGTCTCCCTGGGAGAGATGTCCGCCGGGTCACTGCGGCGGGTTGCCGTGCTTACGGGACGGCAGGTCGGCGTGCTTGGTCCGCAGCATCGCCAGCGAACGGATCAGCACCTCGCGCGTCTCGGCCGGGTCGATGACGTCGTCGACCAGTCCGCGCTCGGCGGCGTAGTACGGGTGCATCAGCTCGGACTTGTACTCCTTGACCATGCGCGCCCGCATGGCCTCGGGGTCCTCGGCCTCGGCGATCTGACGCCGGAAGATGACGTTGGCCGCGCCCTCCGCGCCCATCACGGCGATCTCGTTCGTCGGCCAGGCGTAGGTGAGGTCGGCGCCGATGGACTGGCTGTCCATGACGATGTACGCACCGCCGTACGCCTTGCGCAGGATCAGCGAGATCCGCGGCACGGTGGCGTTGCAGTAGGCGTAGAGCAGCTTGGCGCCGTGGCGGATGATGCCGCCGTGTTCCTGGTCGACGCCCGGGAGGAAGCCGGGGACGTCCAGGAAGGTGAGGATCGGGATGTTGAAGGCGTCGCACATCTGGACGAAGCGGGCGGCCTTCTCGGACGCCTCGATGTCCAGCACGCCGGCCAGCGTCTGGGGCTGGTTGGCGACGATGCCGACGACCTGGCCGTCCATCCGGGCCAGGGCGCAGATGATGTTGCGCGCCCAGCGCTCGTGGACCTCCAGGTACTCGCCGTCGTCGACGATCTCCTCGATGACCTTGGCCATGTCGTACGGCCGGTTGCCGTCGGCGGGGACCAGGTCGAGGAGGACGTCGCCGCGGCGGTCCGCGTCGTCGGAGCACTCCACGCGCGGCGGGTTCTCCCGGTTGTTCTGCGGGAGGAGGGAGAGGAGGTAGCGCACCTCGTGGATGCACGTCTCCTCGTCGTCGTAGGCGAAGTGGCAGACACCGGAGGTCTCGGCGTGCACGTCCGCGCCGCCCAGGCCGTTCTGGGTGATCTCCTCGCCGGTGACCGCCTTGACGACGTCCGGGCCCGTGATGAACATCTGCGAGGTGTCGCGGACCATGAACACGAAGTCGGTGAGGGCGGGGCTGTAGGCCGCGCCGCCCGCGCAGGGGCCGAGCATCACGCTGATCTGCGGGATGACGCCGGACGCCTTGGTGTTGCGCTGGAAGATGCCGCCGTACCCGGCGAGGGCCGAGACGCCCTCCTGGATGCGGGCGCCGGCGCCGTCGTTCAGCGACACCAGCGGCGCCCCGGCCGCGATGGCCATGTCCATGATCTTGTGGATCTTGGTGGCGTGGGCCTCGCCCAGCGCGCCGCCGAAGATCCGGAAGTCATGGGCGTAGACGAAGACCGTACGGCCCTCGACGGTGCCCCAGCCGGTGATCACACCGTCCGTGTACGGCTTCTTCTGCTCGAGACCGAAGCCGGTGGCCCGGTGCCGGCGCAGCTGCTCGACCTCGCGGAAGGACCCCGGGTCCAGCAGCAGCTCGATGCGCTCCCGCGCCGTCAGCTTGCCCTTGGCGTGCTGCGCGGCGGTCGCCTTCTCGCTCGGGCCGGCCAGTACCTGGGCACGGATCTCGTGCAGTTCGGCCACGCGTCCGCGCGCGTCGGTCGGCTCGCCCGGCGCCTCATCCAAAACGGTCATGTAGTGACCTTACGAAGCCGACCCGGAAATGCGAGCCGTCGACTCCTCACAGTCTCCGGGGTGTTTTCCTGGTACCCCTGAACAGAACCCCGGCTGCATGCAGCCGTTCCGACTGCTCAGAGGGCGTCCGGCTTGTAGGGGTCGCACAAAGACGTCATCTGAGAGCCGCCTCACATTCACGGGGAGCCCATGCACCCGTTCGGGTCGGTCCGCTCCCCCGGAGCGTAGCGGTGGCGGTGACCCGCCCGCGCCGGGGCCTCAGCCGAAGCGGTTCAGGAGCCTGCGGTAGAGGCCGGGGGTGAGGGCGCGCACCCGGGGCGGGAGGGCGAGCCAGGCGGGGACGCAGGTGTCGTCGCGGCCCTGGGAGACGGCGTTCCAGACGGCGGCCGCGACCCGGCCGGGCGAGGTGGGGCGCGGGTGGGAGCGCCGGTACGGCGTGCCGCGGCGGTCGAAGAAGCCCGTCTCGACGGGGCCGGGCACGACGAGCGTCACCCCCACGCCCGTACCGCGCAGTTCCTGCCGGAGCGCCTCGGCGAACGCGGCGAGCCCGGCCTTGGCCGCGGAGTACACCGCCTCCTCCCGTACGCCGACCGAGCCGGCCACCGAGCCGACGAGCACCACCCGGCCGCCGCCGGCCTCCACCATCGCGGGCAGCACCTCCCGTACGAGGTGCAGCGTCGCGTTGAGGTCCAGGAACAGCACCCGGTCGATGTCGGTGTGCGGCATCGTCAGGAACGGTCCCGCCCAGCCGATGCCCGCCCCGGCGACCAGCACGTCGACGCGTCCGGCCTCCCGCAGCGCGGCCTGTGCCAGCAGCCTGGCCCCGTCCGGCGCGGCGAGGTCGGCGGGCAGCAGGACCGCCGAGGTCCCGGACGCCGTCTCCTCGAGGCGCCGCCGGTCCCGGCCGCTGAGCAGCAGGTGCCAGCCCCCGGCGGCGAAGCGCCGCGCGGTGGCCGCGCCGATGCCCGAGGAGGCGCCGGTGACGAGGGCGACGCGCCGCTCCGCGCGCGTCGGCGGCACGGGGCCGCGCGCCGCCGACGGGGCGGGGGCTGCGGCGCGGGCGGCGCCGTGTGCGGGGTCCGCCGGGGGGTCGTAGGCGGAACCGGAGCCGGTGGTGGTCACGAGTCGGTCTCCCATGCGCTGTCGCTGCGGGTCCTCGTCTTCCAGGACACCCCCGCTCCGGTGCACCGCGCCAGCGCTGGAGCCCGTCCGCCCGGCCCGCCCCGACCCCGCCGACGTGCGGTGTCCGGGCCCTCGGGGTCCCGTGCGCCGCCCCGCGGGACCACTCCTGCGGGCCGCGGGATGCGGCCAGGCGGGCGTACGGCGGGTACGCGGCCGCGCGTGCCGGGATACGAAGGAAGGACCCCTTCCGTACCCGGTCCGTCCGGCCCCGTGGCGAGGTCCCCATGCGTCTGCTGCTCGTCCACCCCAGCGCCCTGATGTACTCCGAGATCTTCCTCCGCCTCGAACCGCTCGGCCTGGAGCGGGTGGCGGGCGCCGCCCGCGAGGCCGGTCACGAGGTCCGGGTCGTCGACCTCCAGGTGCTGGGTGTGAACCGGCTGCGCGACGAGGTGCGGTCCTTCCGTCCGGAGGCGCTCGGCGTCTCGCTCAACTACCTGGCGAACATCCCCGAGGCGATCGCGCTGGCGACGCGGGTGAAGCGGGAGGTGCCGGACTGTTTCGTGTTCCTCGGCGGGCACAGTGTCTCGTTCGTCGCCGAGGAGGTCATCGAGCAGGCGGCGGGCGCGGTCGACGCGGTGGTCCGCGGCGAGGGGGAACCTGCGGTCGCGCCGCTGCTCGAGGCGGTGCGCGACGGCGGGGTGGAGGGCGTGCCGGGCGTCGTCACGGCGGCCGGGCGCGGGCCGGCGCCGCTGATGCTGCACGGCATCGACGGACCGCTCCCGGCCCGCGACCTGATGCGGGGCCGGCGCCGCTACTTCATCGGCGAGCTCGACCCGTGCGCGTCCGTCGAGTTCACCCGCGGCTGCCCGTGGGACTGCTCGTTCTGCTCGGCGTGGACGTTCTACGGCCGCAGCTACCGCAAGGCCTCGCCCGAGGCGGCGGCGGAGGAGCTGGCCAGGATCCGCGAGCCGAACGTGTTCGTCGTGGACGACGTGGCCTTCATCCGGCCCGAGCACGGGAACGCCATCGCCGCCGAGGTGGAGCGGCGCGGCATCCGCAAGAAGTACTACCTGGAGACCCGCGCCGACGTCCTGCTGCGCCACCCGGAGGTGTTCGAGCGGTGGGCGCGGCTGGGGCTGCGCTACATGTTCCTCGGCATGGAGGCGATCGACGCGGAAGGGCTCGACCTGTACCGCAAGCGGGTCAGCCCGGACGAGAACCTGAAGGCGCTGGAGACGGCCCGCCGGCTCGGCATCAAGGTCGCGATCAACCTGATCGTGGATCCGGCCTGGGACGAGGAACGCTTCCGGGTGGTGCGGGAGTTCGCGCTGGCCGTGCCGGAGATCGTGCACTTCACGGTGATGACGCCGTATCCGGGTACGGAGATCTGGCACACCGAGTCGCGCCGGCTCACCACCCGCGACTACCGCCTCTTCGACATCCAGCACGCGGTGGTGCCGACGACGCTGCCGCTGGAGCGCTTCTACGAGGAGCTGGTGCGCACCCAGGCGGTCATCAACCGCAAGCACCTGGGGATGCGCACGGCGTTCGGCGCGGCGCGCGTGCTCGCCCGCAACCTGGCGCACGGGCAGACGAACTTCGCCCGCATGCTGTGGAAGTTCAACCAGGTCTACGACCCGCGCCGGCAACTCGCCGACCACGCGCGGCCGGTGCGCCACGAGCTGCCGCTCCCCCAGCGCCTCGACGTCGGCGACCGGCGCACGCTGTACGTCCACACGCGGGGGGCGGCGCGGGGCGCGCCGACCGGCCGGACCCCCGACTAGTCCGCTGCCGGGGCTCTTCCGTCATGGCGGTCGCCGTCCTCGCCTCGCTCGCCGCCGGTGTGTGTTTCGCCGTCGCGGGGGTCCTGCAGCAGTGGGCGGCGGCCGGGCGGCCGGACGCGGAGGCGCTCACCGCGCGGCTGCTGGGCCGGCTGGCGCGAGATCCCCTATGGCTGTGCGGGATCGGGCTGGCCGTGGTGGCGTACGGGTTCCAGTCGCTGGCGCTGGCGTTCGGGCCGCTGAGTCTGGTGCAGCCGCTGATCGTCGCCGAGCTGGTCTTCGCGGTCCCGCTGTCGGCGCGGCTGTACCGGCTGCGGCTGGGGCGGCGGGAGTGGTCCGGCACGCTCGCGGTGGCGGCGGGGCTGGCGCTGGCGCTGCTCTCCGCCCGCCCGCACGGCGGTGACCCCCGGGCGGCCGGTCCGCTGTCCTGGCTGGCGGCCGTCGGCGCGGTCGCGGCCGTGGTGTGCGCCGCGCTCGCGGTGGCGCGGGTGCTGTCCGGTCCGTGGCGGGCCTCGGCGACGGCGCTCGCCGCGGGGGCGGTGATGGGCACCCAGTCCGTGCTGCTGGCCTCGACGGTGGACCGGCTCCGGCACGGGCTGCCCGCGGCCCTGGCCGCCTGGCAGACCTACGCGCTCGTCGTCGCCAGCGTGGGTGGCCTGCTGCTCATCCAGAGCGCCTTCCAGCAGGGTCCGCTGGCGGCGAGCATGACGGTTCTGGACGCGACGGAGCCGGTGGTCGCGGTGGCCATGGGCACGCTCCTCTTCGACGAGACGATCCGCACGGGCCGGCTGGTCTCGGCGGTGACGCTGGCGGGGCTGGTCCTGGTGGCCGCGGGCATCGCGGCCCTGGACACGTCGCCGGTCGTCGCGGCGTCGCACGGGCGGCACCGGGCCGCCGACGGGTGACCGGGTCCCGGCCGCCGGGTTCTTCGCCCCCGCCGCCCTTTCCCTTCCCGTCCCTGTGGGCTCCGCCCCCAGACCCCCGTTTGCGCAGTTCCCCGCGCCCCTGATATGCCCAGCCCCCTTCGCGCCCCCAGGGGCGGGGAACTGTGCGATCAGCCACGACGCGGCCGCAGCAGCCGTGGGACGGAACCACCCGTGCTCTCCCGCGCGCACCCCTTCCTCGCGTAGACCGAGGGCTCAGGCGGTGCGGGAGTCGGCCCGGTGGGGTGTGCGGGTGGGCCGGGTCCAGACCGGGAGGAGGTCCTCCTCGAGTACGCGGTCCCAGGTGGGGTGGGCGGTCCTGGACGTCTCCAGGGCCCGGCGCCGTACCGCCTCCCGCGCGGCGGGCCGCCCGACCAGCGGGTGCAGGGCGTCCGCCCAGACCGCCGGGGAGTCGGCCGGGACGACGATGCCGTCGAGCCCCGGCGCGGCCAGCCAGCGGGTGGTGCGCGCGCCCTCGGGCAGGACCACCGCCAGCCCGCACGCCATCGCCTCGGCGACGACGTTGCCGCTGGTCTCCGTACGGGACGGGAAGGCGAAGACGTCGCAGCCGGCGTACACCCGTGCCAGCCGGTCCTGCGGGAGCGGCCCGAGCAGGGTGACGTCCCGGCCGAGCGCGCGGCGCACGGCGTCCTCCTCGGCGCCGGACCCCGCCGTGACCAGGTGCGGGACGTCGCCCCGGGCGCGCAGCAGCCGGACGCTCTCGGTCAACAGCGGCACGCCTTTGCTGGCGTCCAGCCGGCCGGCGAACAGCACCAGCGGGCGGTCGGCCGGGACGCCGTACGCGCGGACGAGCCAGTCCCGCGCGGTGGGGTCGGGCCGGAAGAGTCCGTGGTCGACGCCCCGGCGCAGCAGGGCGACCCGGTGCGGGCCGAGGACGCGGGCGAGTTCCGCGCGGCCCTCCGGGGTCGGGACGAGGACGCGTTCGCAGGGGTCCAGCAGCCGGTCCCGGCGGCGGCGCAGCGCGTTCTCGGCCCGGTCCGCGAGCAGGTCCTGCGCCCCCGGGTGGCGCCCGGGCAGCCAGCGTCCGGCCAGATAGCGGGCGTAGACGGAGGCCAGCAGCGGTACGTCGGTGTGCACGGAGCCGATGAGCCGGGGCCGTGGGGCGGAGCGGCGGGCCGCGCGGCGGTGGAGTCGTACGGCGGTGGCGGCGAAGGCGAAGCTGTGCGTCAGGTGCCAGACGTCGTGGCGGGGCAGCAGGGCGGCGAGCCCGGGGTGGTACGGGGCGAGGTCGCAGACGTCCTCCGCGCGGTCGGCCGAGCGCGTCGCCGCCGAGCTGAGCACCGGCCGGAGCATGACGAGCCGGACGTGCGGGGAGAGCGGCTCGATCCGTTCGCGTTCGCCGAGGAAGTAGACGGTCAGGTCGAGGGGGCCGTCGGGCAGGCGCTCCGGGAGGCGGGCGGCGCTCCGCGCGAAGTGCTCCCAGCACTTCACCTGGCCGCCCGACGTATCGCGCCGCACCAGTTCCACCAGGACCGCGACCGAGGACACGACCGGCGGGTACCACCCGTCACGACGGTGCAATCCCGCCAGTTTCGCCAAACATGTTGAAAGTTAAAGGGGGTGGGTCTACGGTGGACTCCATCAGGTTAGTTGAACGATAAACTTCACCTCCTCGGGAGAACACCATGGGCATCTTCGGCCGCAAGGACGACGAGACCGCCACCGCGACCGCCACCGAGATCAACCCGGACCTGGCCGCGCTGACCGGCGAGTACACGATCGACCCCGCGCACTCCACGCTCGGCTTCGTCGCCCGGCACGCCATGGTCACCAACGTCAAGGGCAGCTTCCAGGACTTCACCGGCACGCTGCACCTGGACGGCACCGACCCGGCCAAGTCCACGGCCACCATCGACGTGGTGATGGACAGCATCGAGACGGGCAACGCCGACCGTGACGGCCACCTGAAGAGCGCCGACTTCTTCAAGGCGGACGAGTTCCCGACGATGACCTTCCGCACCACCGGGGCGGAGGCCCTCGGCGGCGACGACTACCGCATCACCGGCGACCTGACCATCCTGGGCACCACCCGGCCGCTCACCATCGACCTGGAGTTCAACGGCGCCGCGAAGGACCCCTTCGGCAACGAGCGCGTCGGCTTCGAGGGCAAGGCGGAGATCCTGCGCTCCGAGTGGGGCCTGACCTGGAACGCGGCGCTGGAGACGGGCGGCGTCCTGGTCTCCGACAAGATCAAGCTGAACTTCGACATCTCGGCGATCAAGCAGGCGTGACCACGGGAACCGGCTTCGAAGGCCTCGCCTCCGCGCATTGAGGAAGTACGTTTCCCGGAACTACGCTTCCCCAACGGTCGGTGACGCGTTCGGGTCACGGGAGAGGTGCATCATGGCCGGTACGACAGTCGGTGGAGCGTTCTCACGGCCCGGGTGGGTCGTCGTCGCCGGGTACGAGGACCTGCCGGGCCCCCCTCGCCCCTGGGCTGCCGTGTGCGGTTGACTGCGTGAGCGGGGGATCGACTGGATGCCGTTCACCGCGGAGGAACTGCGGCTGGATCACACGTGCGGGCCGGGTCGCGACGGGCGGTGGCGGGGGTGGATCACCGTGTCCGTCGACGTGGAGGCGCTGCGGCGGCTCGGGCTGGGCCCCGGGCGGGCCGGTTTCGCCGCCCCGGGCGGCGCGTCGCCGCCCGGGTGGTGGCATGCCGCGGGGGAGCGGTACGCGGTGGAACGCGGGTGGCCGAGGCGGGACACCCCGGCCGGTCAGAAGCCGCCGCCGCCGAAGTCCCCGCCGCCGCCTCCGAAGTCGCCTCCGTCGAAGCCGCCGCCCCCGCCGAAGTCGCCACCGAAGTCCCCGCCGTCGAAGTCGGCGCCCGAGACGTCGCCGCCCCCGTAGCCGCCGAAGTCGCCGTAGCCGGCGCCGTAGTCGGCCGCGTAGGCGGGACCGGCCATCATGCCGCCGAGCATGGTGCCGACGAGCAGGCCGGGCAGCAGTCCGCCGCCGAAGTAGCCGCCGGCCCAGGGGCCGTACGCGGGACCGGCGTCCCAGTAGGGCCGGCGCCCGTACTCGGTGTCGACCTCGCGGACGGCGGGGTCGAGGCCGTCCGCCAGCCGGGCCCGGTCGGCCGCGCACACCGGGACCTCGCGCTCGGCGCCGCCCGGCGGCGTCCAGACGGCGTCGGCGACCGAGGGGCCGTGGCGCGGGTCGAAGAAGCAGGGCGGGCGGCGCTCCGGCAGCGGGCGCCCCTCCCGGCGCGCGGCGAGGGAGGCGAGGGCGAAGCGGCCGTCCTCCACGGCCTGGGTGACGGCCCGGACGTCCTCCGGTTTACGGGCCGCGGCCATGAACGACTTGGACTTGTCGTAGGCGTCCAGCGCGCGCTCGTAGTCCGCGCGCATCGCGTCGTCCGCGCCGGGCTCGGCCGGGTGGAAGTCGAGGCGGTCGAGTTCCTCGCCGAACGCGGTGATGTCCTCGTCCACCACCACCCGCAGCTTCTCCAGCGCGGCCCGCTGCTCCTGCTCGTGGCGCCGCCGGTTGCGCCGGACCAGGACGTACGCGCCCGCGCCGCCGGCCGCCAGCACCGCTCCGGCGGTGATCAGGCCGCCGACGGGGACGTCACCGCCGGCCCCGTCGCTCCAGGAGTCGGGCGCGGAGCCGCCGGTGCTGCGCAGCGCGCTGTCGACGAAGTCGTTCAGCTGGGCCTTGGCGTCACCGGCGCCCTGCACGGACGCCACCAGGTTCCGCACGCCCTGGTTGCTGAGCACGCTGCTGTCGGCGCGCGCGTCGAACTCGTCGCCGAGGCGGATGCCGTACAGACCGGTGATACCGGTCTCGGTGCGCAGGTTCCGGAAGAGGTTCCGCGTCGGGTAGTCCGCCGGGAGGACCGCCACGAAGACGGGTTCGTCCGCGTCCTCGATCCTGTCGGCGAGGGCCTCGGCGTCGGACTCCGCCAGGATGTCCCGGGCCGCGGGGTCGACGTAGACGGGACTCTCGCGCAGTGCGCGGGCGATCTCGGAGAGGTCCGTGGCCGCCTGCGCCCCGGGCGCACCGGCCATCAGGACCGCCAGTGCGGCGGCCACCGGCATGATCAGCAGGCGTATCAGACGTATGTGGATACGCGTCGGTGCGGCCTCCATACGTTCGCACGTACCCAAATGGGTGATAAACAGACATCTGACCCGGCGGGAATTCCCGTCCCGCCGGTCCCACCGGGCCCGTCGTCCGCAGTGCTCCCTACGCGGCCGGTTCCACCCCGGCCCGCAGCAGCCCGTACGCGTAGGCGTCCTCCAGGGCCTGCCAGGACGCGGCGATGACGTTGTCGGCGACGCCCACCGTCGACCACTCCCCCGCCCCGTCGGACGTGGAGATCAGGACGCGGGTGGTGGACTGGGTGCCGTGCTTGCCCTCCAGGATGCGCACCTTGTAGTCGACCAGCTCCAGCTCGGCGAGCTGCGGGTAGATCTTCTCCAGGGCGACGCGCAGCGCGCGGTCCAGGGCGTTGACCGGGCCGTTGCCCTCCGCGGTGGCGACGATGCGCTCGCTCTTGGCCCACAGCTTGACCGTGGCCTCGTTGGCGTGGGTGCCGTCGGGGCGGTCCTCGACGATCGCGCGCCAGGACTCGACCTCGAAGTACTTCAGCGGCCCGCCCTCGGCCTCCGCGCGGAGCAGCAGTTCGAAGGAGGCGTCGGCCGCCTCGTAGGTGTAGCCCTTGAGCTCGCGCTCCTTGACCCGCTCGACGACCCGGCCGACCAGTTCGCGGTCGCCGCCGAGGTCGATGCCGAGCTCCTTGCCCTTGAGCTCGATGGAGGCGCGCCCGGCCATGTCGGAGACGAGCATCCGCATGGTGTTGCCGACCTGCTCGGGGTCGATGTGCTGGTAGAGGTCCGGGTCGACCTTGATCGCGGAGGCGTGCAGTCCGGCCTTGTGCGCGAAGGCGGAGACGCCGACGTACGGCTGGTGCGTGGAGGGGGTGAGGTTGACGACCTCGGCGATGGCGTGCGAGATGCGAGTCATCTCGCGCAGCCGGCCGTCGGGGAGGACCTTCTTGCCGTACTTCAGCTCCAGCGCGGCCACCACCGGGAAGAGGTTGGCGTTGCCGACCCGCTCGCCGTAGCCGTTGGCGGTGCACTGGACGTGGGTGGCGCCCGCGTCGACGGCGGCGAGGGTGTTGGCGACCGCGCAGCCGGTGTCGTCCTGGGCGTGGATGCCGAGCCGGGCGCCGGTGTCGGCGAGCACGGTGGCGACCACGGCCTGGATCTGCGCCGGGAGCATGCCGCCGTTGGTGTCGCACAGGACGACCACGTCGGCGCCGGCCTCGGAGGCGGCGCGGACCACCGCCTTGGCGTACTCGGGGTTGGCGCGGTAGCCGTCGAAGAAGTGCTCGCAGTCGACGAAGACCCGGCGGCCCTCCCCCGTGAGGAAGGAGACCGTGTCGCGGACCATCTCCAGGTTCTCGTCGAGGGTGGTGCGCAGGGCGAGCTCGACATGGCGGTCGTGGGACTTCGCGACCAGCGTGATCACCTGCGCGCCGGAGTCGAGGAGCGCCCTGACCTGGGGGTCCTGCGCGGCGGTGGTGCCGGCGCGGCGGGTGGAGCCGAAGGCGACCAGCGTCGCGTGCCGGAACTCGATCTCCTGCCGGGCGCGGGCGAAGAACTCGGTGTCCCGCGGGTTCGCGCCGGGCCAGCCGCCCTCGATGAAGCCCACGCCGAACTCGTCCAGGTGCCGGGCGATGGCGAGCTTGTCGGCGACCGTGAGGTTGATGCCCTCACGCTGGGCGCCGTCGCGCAGGGTGGTGTCGAAGACGTGGAACGAGTCGTCGGGCTCGCTGGTTGCGGTCATGGTCTGAAGGCTCCTGAGTTGATCTCGGTCTACCGGAATGACCGGTTCCACCGTTCCCCCATGGTCCCTCGCGCCCCGTCCCCGGCCGCGGGTGGGGCCGGGAAACAGAAAAACCTCTCGCGGGTGCGAGAGGTCTGCGCGCGGGTCGAGGACGACGGTGTCCGCCCGTACGGTGTCGTACGTGCGGTCACTGCGGACCGGCGCGCCTGCTGCCAATAATCGTGGCGAACGAGAGCACGGGGGCAGTCTGGCACAATCCGCCCCCGCGCTCACGATCCGTCTCAGGATGCGGGCGGTGCGTGGTCAGCGCAGGCGGCGGACGAAGCCGTCGTGGTGGCCGCCGGTGTCGCCCGGGACGAGCTGGGCGGAGGCACTGCCGAGACCGATCCGCCGGGCGCCGGCGCCCAGCCAGGAGACCGTCACGGGGGCGTCCGTCACGGGCCCCGAGGTGACGGACTCGCTGACCAGCCGGGTGCCGCCGGTGCGCAGGTCGCGGAGGTAGACGTTGGCGGGCCCGAGCCGTCCGTCCGTGAGACGCGGCGCCGCCCGGTAGGCCACGTACCGGCCGTCCGGGCTGAGCACGGGCTCCTGGGGCCGGTCCTCGCCGGCCGGGCCGGGATCGATCCGCCGGGTGACGTCGTCCCGCAGATCGCGGACGTACAGGTGGGTGTCGTCCCCGGGCTCCTCGCCCGGGACCAGGTCGTCGCCCCAGTACTGGAACGCGACGGTGCGGCCGTCGGCGGAGAGCGAGGCCGGCGTGGCGTACCGCTGGGCGGGGGTGCCGTCCGCGCGGACGTTGACCCGTTCCTCGGTGCCGGTGCGGCGGTCGTGCACCCAGGTGGCGCCGTACGAACTGCGCGGCACCGCCTGGGTGTACATCACGAAGGTGCCGTCGGCGCTGATGCCGTCCAGGATCACCTGGTCGGTCGGGCGGTCCCGGTTGGCGGTCCGCTCCACGGCGCCGGTGCGCCGGTCGAGGACGTACACGGCTCCGAAGAGGTCGCCGGGGGCGTTCTCCATCCGGTCGGCCTTGGCGCTGAAGGCGATGTGGCGGGCGTCCGCCGACATCACGGCGCCGCCCGCGTAGGCGGACCCCCCGTCGAGGCCGACGCTGATCCGCTCGGTGCCGCCGGTGCGCCGGTCGTGCAGGTAGATGTCGTGGGCCCCGGTGTCCGCGGGCGGATTGTCCCAGTGCACCAGGTTCCGGGCCCGGGAGCGGAACAGGACGTACCGGCCGTCGGCGCTGATCCCCAGCGCGGACGAACCCCCGTCGGCCTGCGCGCCGTCCGGGCCGACGCTGACCCGCTCGACGGTCCCCTCGCGCAGGTCGCGCACGAAGACGTCCGTGTCCCCGTTGGTGTCGCCGGGCACCAGGTTGGACGCGTCCGCGCTGAAGGCCGCGAACCGGCCGTCGGTGCTCAGCCGGGGCCCGTAGGCGGGGCCGTCGCCCTGCTCCCCCGTCGCCGACAGGGTGACCCGCTCGGTCTTCGGCGCCGGTGCCGGTGCCGCCGAGGTCGCCGACAGCGCGACCATCGCCCCCGCGACCACCGCGACGGACGCCCCCCGCATGGCTCTGTGCATGACTCTCCCCCAGATTCCCCGTGTCCCGCGTCCCTGCGTCCCGGGTCCCGCGTCCCCGCATCTCGGGTCCCGTGTCCCCGTGGACGCCGCTCCCCCCGGCCCCGCGCCGAGGGCTCCCCAGAGCCAACCGCACCTCCGGACGGCCGGTCAATCCGCTGTTCTCCGTACAACCCGGACACGGGTTCGGGCGTCCGCGAGGCGCCGAACCGCCTTGCGTCACCCGGAACTTGAGGAAAAGGGCCGCCCCCGACCGGAAGTCGGGGGCGGCCCTCGGCGAGCGGGCGCGGAACCTCAGCCGAGCCTGTGCATCCAGCCGTGCTTGTCCTCGGCCGTGCCCCGCTGGATGTCCAGCAGCGCCTGGCGCAGCCGGGTGGTGACCTCGCCGGGCTCGCCGCCGCTCTGCCGCCACTCGGCGCCGGCCCGCTTCACCGTGCCGACCGGGGTGATGACGGCCGCCGTACCGCAGGCGAAGACCTCGGTGAGGGTGCCGTTCTCCGAGTCGCGCTGCCACTGCTCGACGGAGACGCGCTCCTCGACGGCCTCGTAGCCGAGGTCGCGGGCGACGCCCAGCAGGGAGTCACGGGTGACGCCCTCCAGGATGGAGCCGCTGAGGGCGGGGGTGACGATCTTGTCGCCGTACACGAAGTACAGGTTCATGCCGCCGAGTTCCTCGACCCACCGGTGCTCGACCGCGTCGAGGTAGCAGACCTGGTCACAGCCCTTGGTGGCGGCCTCGGCCTGGGCGAGCAGGGAGGCGGCGTAGTTGCCGCCGGTCTTGGCGTCGCCCATGCCGCCGGGGACGGCGCGGACGCGGTCCTCGGAGACCCAGATGGAGACGGGCTTCACACCGCCCGGGAAGTAGGCGCCGGCCGGGGAGGCGATGACCAGGAACAGGTACTCGTTGGCGGGCTTCACGCCCAGCCCGACCTCGGTCGCGATCATGAACGGGCGCAGGTAGAGGGACTCCTCGCCGCCGTGCGCCGGCACCCACTCCTTGTCCTGGGCGACGAGGGCGTCGCACGCCTCGATGAAGGTCTCGACCGGCAGCTCGGGCATCGCGAGGCGCTTGGCGGAGCGCTGGAAGCGCTCGGCGTTCTTCTCGGGGCGGAAGGTGGCGACGGAACCGTCGGGCTGGCGGTAGGCCTTCAGGCCCTCGAAGATCTCCTGCGCGTAGTGCAGGACGGTGGTCGCGGGGTCGAGGGAGATCGGCGCGTACGGAACGAGCTGGCCGTCGTGCCAGCCACGGCCCTCGGTCCACTTGATCGTCACCATGTGGTCGGTGAAGTGGCGGCCGAACCCGGGGCTGGCCAGGATCGCCTCGCGCTCCGCGTGCGGGAGCGGGTGCGCCGAGGGCTTGAGCTCGATCGTGGGCGTCGTCATGAGTGGTTGTCCTTCACCGGTTGTAGTGACGGGCCGCGCACACGTCCGTACGGCCGGTGGCCAGTGCTAGGACGTCCGAGCATTCCCTCATTCCGCGGCTCCGCGTTCGATTATCGCCCGGTGGCGACGGCGGACGGAACAGGGTGGATGCGGCCCGGTGGTCGATGGTGGCACCCGGCGGGGACAGGGGAAAGCCGCCGGGTGCGGATGCGACCCGGCGGCTTCGAGTGTTCTCGATGGAGCGCCGGGTCAGCCGGCTACTCGTGCGGCGAGCGCGTCGCCGATCTGCGAGGTGGAGCGGGCGGGCAGGTCGCCGCGCTCCGCGAGGTCGGCGGAGACGGCGTCCTCGATGCGGGCCGCCTCGGCGTCGTGGCCGAGGTGGCGCAGCAGGAGGGCGACGGACAGGACCGTGGCGCTGGGGTCGGCCTTGCCCTGGCCGGCGATGTCCGGGGCCGAGCCGTGGACGGGCTCGAACATGGACGGGTACACGCGGTCCGGGTTGATGTTGCCGGAGGCCGCGACGCCGATGCCGCCGGAGACGGCCGCGGCGAGGTCGGTGATGATGTCGCCGAAGAGGTTGTCGGTGACGATGACGTCGAAGCGGGCCGGGTCGGTGACGAGGTAGATCGTCGCGGCGTCGACGTGGATGTAGTCGGTGGTGACCTCGGGGTATTCCTCGGCCACCTTGTTGAAGACGTTCGTCCACAGGTGGCCGGCGAAGGTCAGCACGTTGTTCTTGTGGACCAGCGTGAGCTTCTTGCGGGGGCGGGCCTGGGCGCGGGCGAAGGCGTCACGGACCACGCGCTCGACTCCGAAGGCCGTGTTGACGGACACCTCGGTGGCGACCTCCTGCGGCGTGCCCTTGCGGATGGTGCCGCCGTTGCCCGTGTAGGGGCCCTCGGTGCCTTCGCGGACGACCACGAAGTCGATCTCGGGCTGCCCGGCGAGCGGCGTGGCGACACCCGGGAGGAGCTTGCTCGGCCGCAGGTTGACGTGGTGGTCGAAGGCGAAGCGGAGCTTGAGCAGGAAGCCGCGCTCCAGGACGCCGGAGGGGACCGACGGGTCGCCGATGGCGCCGAGCAGGATGGCGTCGTGCCGCTTCAGCTCGTCGAGGTCGGCGTCGGTGAGGGTCTCACCGGTGGCGTGGTAGCGCCTGGCGCCGAAGTCGTACTCCTTGGTCTCCAGCTTCACATCCTGCGGAAGGACGGCGGAGAGGACCTTGAGACCTTCGGCCACGACCTCCTGGCCGATGCCGTCACCGGGGATCACTGCGAGATTGATGCTGCGAGACATGCGGGCACCCTACTCCTCGTCCCACGGGATGACATGCGGTGTCCGACATACGGACGCCGTCGGCGTGTCAGTGGCCGGTCGAGCCGCCGTTGTCCCTGCGGTCGAGGGCGCGCTGGAGCGCGGCGGCGGCGTTCCTGCGGTCGGATTCGCTGGTGCGGGAGGTGTGACGGACGCGGCGGCGGGCGGTCGTCTCGGCCATGGGTCATCGACTCCTTCGACGTACGTGGAGTGCGGAAAAGGGGGTTGCGAGACACCGGAAGGGGCGGGGAGCCGCGGGCCGCAGGGATTGCCTGCGCGGGGCCCGGCTCACGACCGCCGTTCGCTCGGTCGAGCGATTCGTTCGGCTCCTACAAAGCTAGAGGAGCGGACCGCATCTGTCTGCACAATTACTCGGACTTCCTACTATCTGAGACGGCAGCCCCGCCCGCACCGCTCCCACCTGCGAAAACACCGAACGGGCCAGGTCGGGGGGTGACCTGGCCCGTCCGGGGTCGGGGTGGGCGTCAGCCCATGTGCGGGTAGCCGTAGTCGGTCGGCGGGACCAGCGTCTCCTTGATGGCGCGGGTCAGCGTCCAGCGCATCAGGTTCTGCGGGGCACCGGCCTTGTCGTTGGTGCCGGAGGCACGGCCGCCGCCGAAGGGCTGCTGGCCGACGACGGCGCCGGTCGACTTGTCGTTGATGTAGAAGTTGCCGGCCGCGTAGCGCAGCTTCTCCATCGTGTACGCCGCCGCCGCGCGGTCGTTCGCGATGACCGAGCCGGTGAGGGCGTAGTCGGACACCGACTCCATCTGGGTCAGCATCTCGTCGTACTTGTCGTCCTCGTAGACGTGCACGGCGAGGATCGGGCCGAAGTACTCGGTGCGGAACACCTCGTTCTCCGGGTCGGCGCACTCGATGACGGTCGGGCGGACGAAGTAACCGACCGAGTCGTCGTAGGAGCCGCCCGCGACGATCGTGCAGGCCGCGTCCTCCTTGGCACGGTCGATGGCGGCCTTGTTCTTGGCGAAGGACCGCGCGTCGATGACGGCGCCGATGAAGTTGGACAGGTCGGTGACGTCACCCATCTTGATGCCGTCGACCTCGGCCGCGAACTCCTCCTTGAAGCCGGAGTTCCAGATCGACGCCGGGATGTACGCGCGCGAGGTGGCGCTGCACTTCTGGCCCTGGTACTCGAAGGCACCGCGGGTCAGGGCGGTCTTCAGCACCGCGCGGTCGGCGCTCGGGTGGGCGACGACGAAGTCCTTGCCGCCGGTCTCGCCGACCAGGCGCGGGTAGGTGCGGTACTTCTCGATGTTCTGGCCGACCGTCTTCCACAGGTGCTGGAAGGTCTTGGTCGAGCCGGTGAAGTGGATGCCGGCCAGGTCCCGGTGGTTCAGGGCGACCTCGGAGACCTCCAGGCCGTCACCGGTGACCAGGTTGATGACGCCCTTGGGCAGACCGGCCTCCTCCAGCAGCCGCATCAGCAGCACGGCGGCGTGGGTCTGGGTCGGGGACGGCTTCCAGACCACCACGTTGCCCATGAGGGCCGGCGCGGTGGGCAGGTTGGCGGCGATCGCGCTGAAGTTGAACGGCGTGATCGCGTAGACGAAGCCCTCCAGCGGGCGGTGGTCGAGGCGGTTCCACACGCCCGGGGAGTTGGCCGGGGGCTGCTCGGCGAGGATGCCGCGCGCGTAGTGGACGTTGAAGCGCCAGAAGTCGACCAGCTCGCAGGGGCTGTCGATCTCGGCCTGCTGGGCGGTCTTGGACTGGCCCAGCATGGTGGAGGCGGCGATGGTCTCGCGCCAGGGGCCGGCCAGCAGCTCGGCGGCGCGCAGGATGATCGCCGCGCGGTCGTCGAAGGCCATCGCGCGCCAGGCGGGCGCGGCGGCGAGGGCCGCGTCGATGGCGTCCCGGGCGTCCGCCTGCGTGGCGTTGGCGTAGGTGCCCAGGCGGGCCTTGTGGTTGTGCGGCTGCACGACGTCGAAACGCTCGCCGCCGCCCATCCGCTTGACACCGCCGATGGTGCAGGGCAGGTCGATCGGGTTGTCGGCCAGCTCCTTGAGCTTGGCCTCCAGCCGGGCGCGCTCGGGCGACCCGGGCGCGTAGCCGTGCACCGGCTCGTTGACGGGGGTGGGGACCTGGGTCACAGCGTCCATGGGTGGCGTAACTCCTTGTCGTGAGCGGTGTGGTGTCAGCCCTTGGTGATCATGCTGCGGGCGAAGAAGCGCAGGTTCGCCGGCTTCTCCGCCAGGCGGCGCATGAAGTAGCCGTACCAGTCGGTGCCGTAGGCCGTGTAGACGCGCATGCGGTGGCCCTCGGCGGCCAGTCGCAGGTGCTCGTCGCCGCGGATGCCGTAGAGCATCTGGAACTCGTACTCGTCGAGCTTTCGTCCGGCGGTGCGGGCCAGCTCCTGGGCGATGGAGATCAGGCGCGGGTCGTGGGACCCGATCATCGGGTAGCCCTCGCCCTCCATCAGCGTCCGCAGGATGCGCACGTACGCCTTGTCGATCTCGTGCTTCTGCTGGTAGGCGACCTCGGCGGGCTCCTTGTAGGCGCCCTTCACCAACCGTACGCGACTGCCGGCCGCGGCGAGGCGGCGCGCGTCCTCCTCGGTGCGGAAGAGGTAGGCCTGGATGACGCAGCCCGTCTGCGGGAAGTCCTTCCGCAGCTCCTCGTGGATGGCGAACATCGAGTCGAGGGTGGTGTGGTCCTCCGCGTCCAGGGTGACCGTGGTGCCGATCCCGGCGGCGGCCTCGACGACCGGGCGGACGTTGGCGAGGGCCAGCTCGTGGCCGCCGTCCAGCGCCTGGCCGAACATCGACAGCTTGACGGACATCTCCGCGCGGGTGCCGAGCTCCAGCGGCTTCAGCCGGCCGATCAGCTCCAGGTACGCGTCGCGGGCGGCGGCGGCCTGCTCGGGGGTGGTGATGTCCTCGCCGACGACGTCCATGGTGAGTTCCAGGCCGTTGCCGGTGAGTTCCCGGATGATCGGCAGGACCTCGTCGACGGTCTCCCCGGGGATGAAGCGGTCGACGACCTGCTTGGTCACCGGGGCCGCCGAGATCAGGCGTCGCATCCGGTCGCTGCGCGACGCGGCGAGAATCACGGGACCCAGCACGGGGCACCTCCACAAGCTGCACGAGGCCGTCACCCGACGATTCGGGTACGGCACGGAGAACCACCGTGAAACCTACGGATGCCCCCGATCGTGGGCCATCGACAGCTGTCACGCATCCGCGCCGCAGATCTCAGACAGATGTATGAAGGCTCCTGGATCGTGCGGCAGAATGCCCGGGTGACGTCGGAACACAGGGACGACCACCAGGAGCTGGTGGACGAGATCTCGGAGCTGCTGGGCGCTCCGGCGACCCTGGAGAACCGCGACTTCGAGCTGATCGCCTTCGGGGCGTACGACAGCGAGGGCGACCTCGATCCGTCCGCGCTGGACCCGGTGCGCACCCGCTCGATCCTGACCCGCCGTTCGACGGCCGCCGTCCGCGCCTGGTTCGAGGGCTTCGGCATCACCCGGGCGACCGGCCCGGTCCGCATCCCGCGCACCCCCGAGGCGGGGGTCCACCGGGGGCGGATCTGCCTGCCGGTACGCCATCGGGGAGTCGTCCTCGGCTACGTCTGGCTGCTCGACTACGACCCGGGCCCCTCGGAGCGGCAACTGGAGGCGGCCATGCGGGTGACGGCCCGGATCGGCGCGCTGCTCGCGGACGAGGCCCAGCACGGCGCCGACCTCACGCGGGAGCTGCGCGCGGTGCTGACGGCGGAGCGGGACTGGCAGCGGGAGATGGCCGTCGCCGAGCTGCGCACCGCCCTCGGCGGCCGCGCCGACGGTCCGTACACGGTGGTCTGTGTCGCCCCCTGGCCCGCCGCCGACCCGGACGACGCCCCCTCGGTGCGTACGGTTCCGGGGGCGACGGCGCTGTGCACCCTGCCGTGGGGGGCCACCGCCCTGTCGCTGGCCCTGCTGCTGCGGCTGCGCTCGACGGACGTACTGGCCCCGGCGGCGACGGCGGCCTCACGGCTGCTGGAGCGGGCGGGCTCGGGCGGTCCCCCGGTCGCCGCCGGGATCGCCGCGCCCCGCGCGGGTCTCACCGGCCTGGGCGCGGCCTGGGCTGAGGCGTCGGCGTCGGCCCGTGCGGCGCTGGCCGAACCCCGGCTCGGACCGGTCGCCCGGTGGTCGTCGATCGGCCCCTTCCGGCTGCTGACCGCGCTGCCCCCGGGCGCCGCCCACGACCCCGCCGTCGGCCCCCTGCTCTCCCCCGCGCACACCGAACTGGCCCGCACCGCCGAGGTCTACCTCGACCGCGCGGGCCAGGCCGGCCGCACCGCCGCCGAACTGGGCATCCACCGCCAGACCCTGTACTACCGGCTGTCGCGGATCGAGCGGCTCACCGGCCTGGACCTGGACGACGGCGAGGACCGGCTGCTGCTGCACATGGCGCTCAAGGCCGCTCGCCTGTAGTGGCGGCCCCGATCACCCGGCGCAGGCCGGCGGTCAGCCGCCCGCCGTCGGGCGCGGACTTCGGGTCGAAGGTCCACTGGGCGATGAGGCCCGTCATCAGGGTCACGTAGAACGCGCCGACCGTGTCCGCGGTCTCGTCGGACACGTCCTCCTCCCGGCCGCCCATCAGCAGCGGGACCAGACCGCGCCCGGCCTCGCGCTGCGCCGCCGCCAGATGGTCGCGGACCTCGGGGAGCCGGTCGCCGAGGGCGAGGACCTCCATGCTGAGCCGCCACACCGAGCCGGGCTCCTTCATGGTGCCGATGATGTTCGACCACACCCGCTCGAACCGCTCCAGGGAGCCGGGCGCGGTCTCGTCCACGGTCCCGTCGCCCTCGAAGGCGCCGCCCATCCCCTCGACCAGGGACACATAGGCCTGCGCGAGCAGCGCGTCCTTCGACCCGTAGTGGTAGCCGATGGACGCCAGGTTGGTCCCCGACTCCTTGACGATGTCCCGCGCCGTGGTGCGCACGAAGCCCTTGGCGAGCAGGCAGCGCTTGGCGCCCTCCAGCAGATCCTCACGGTGTCCCATGGCGTCACCTTACCCATCCCTCCATACGCACGTCTTATACGCTTGTTCTAGACAGACGTATAAGACGTGCGTACAGTCACCGCCATGACAACGAATCCGCCCCGTGCCGGCCGCCGCGAGTGGACCGCGCTCACCGTGCTGATGCTCCCGCTGCTGCTGGTCTCGATGGACGTCTCCGTCCTCTACTTCGCGATTCCCCAGATCAGCGCCGACCTGGCACCGAGCGGCACCCAGCAGCTGTGGATCTTCGACATCTACGGCTTCGTGCTGGCCGGCCTGCTGATGACCATGGGCGCGCTCGGCGACCGCATCGGCCGCCGCCGGCTGCTCCTCCTCGGCGCCGCCGCCTTCGGCGCCGCCTCGCTCCTCGCGGCCTACGCGCACACCGCCGAGACGCTGATCGCGGCCCGCGCGGTCCTCGGCATCGGCGGCGCCACCCTGATGCCGTCGACGATGGCGCTGGTCCGCACGATGTTCACCGACCCCGCCCAGCGGGCCAAGGCGATCGGACTGTGGTCCGGGGTGATGACGGCCGGCATCGCGCTCGGCTCGGTGATGAGCGGCGTCCTCGTCGAGCACTTCTGGTGGGGCTCGGTCTTCCTGGTCAACCTGCCCGCGATGGCCCTGCTGCTGGTCCTCGGCCCGGTGCTGCTCCCCGAGTCGAAGAACCCCTCCCCCGGCCGCTTCGACCTGCTGAGCGTCCCGCTGTCCATGGCGGCGGTCCTGCCCGTGGTCTACGGCCTGAAGGAGCTGCCCTCCGAGGGCTGGAACGTCCGCTACGTCGTCTCGATCACCGTCGGCCTGCTGTTCGCGGTGCTGTTCGTGCACCGGCAGCGCACCACGGACTCACCGATGATCTCGCCGGCCCTCTTCCGCGGGCACGGCTTCACCCCGGCGCTCGCCCTCAACACCCTGTCGGCCTTCGGGATGATGGGCTCGTCGTTCTTCACCACCCAGTACCTGCAGTCGGTCCTCGGCAAGAGCGCGCTGGAGGCCGCCCTGTGGAGCCTGCTGCCGTCGCTGCTGATCGGCGCCGCCGCACCGGTCGCCGCCCAGCTGGTCCAGCGGGGCGTGGAGCGCGCGTACGTCGTGACGGCCGGCTTCGTCATCGCGGCGGGCGGCTACGGGCTGCTGGCCCCGGCCGGTACGGACTCGCTGTGGCTGGTGCTGGCCGCGTGCGGGGTGATGGCCTCGGGCATCGTCATCGTGATGTCGCTCCTCACCGACCTGGTCCTGAGCTCGGCGCCGGTCGAGAAGGCGGGGGCCGCGTCCTCCCTGCTGGAGACCGGCACCGAGTTCGGCGGTGCGCTGGGCATGGCCGCCCTCGGCTCCATCGGCACGGCCGTCTACCGCCACGAGATGCCGGGCACGGCCCCGGCCCCGGCGCAGGAGACCCTGGGCGGCGCGCTGGCCGTCGCCGCCGAGCTGCCGGGGCGCGCGGGGGACGCCCTGGTGACGGCGGCACGGGAGGCGTTCACCAGCGGGATGCAGGCAGCGGCGGTCGCGGGCGCGGTGCTGCTTCTGGGGGCGGCGGGACTGGCGGCGGCCGGGCTGCGACGGATCCGGGTCCGCGCGGACACGGACAACGCCGGACAGGCTGACCGACTCAGCCCGTCCGGCGTGTGAGAACCAGACCCGAAGCGAGGGACCAAGGGCACTGCCCCCGGGTACCTCAGACCAGGTTGACCGACCGGGCGGACGTCGCCCCGATCTCCGCGGCGAGCTCACCGAGCACCCCGGCGGCCACCGTGTCGTCGACCGTCAGCACCGCGAGCGCCTCGCCGCCGACCGTCGCGCGGGCGACCTGCATGCCGGCGATGTTGATGCCCGCCTCGCCGAGGATGCGGCCCACGGTGCCGACGACACCCGGACGGTCCTCGTAGCGCAGGACGACCATGTGGTCGGCGAGCGCGAGGTCCACGTCGTAGTCGCCGACCGCGACGATCTTCTGGATGTGCTTGGGGCCGGCCAGCGTGCCGGAGACCGAGATCTCCTCGCCGCCGGAGAGGGTGCCGCGCACGGTGACGACATTGCGATGGTCGGCCGACTCCGAGCTGGTGGTCAGCCGTACCTCGACACCGCGCTCCTGGGCGAACAGCGGGGCGTTGACGTAGGACACCGTCTCGTCGACGACGTCCTCGAAGACGCCCTTGAGCGCGGACAGCTCCAGCACCTTCACGTCGTGCTGGGTGATCTCGCCGTACACCTCGACGTCGAGGCGGGCCGCGACCTCACCGGCGAGCGCGGTGAAGATCCGGCCGAGGCGCTCGGCGAGCGGCAGACCCGGCTTGACGTCCTCGGCGATGACACCGCCCTGCACGTTCACCGCGTCCGGGACCAGTTCACCGGCGAGGGCCAGGCGCACCGAGCGGGCGACGGCGATACCGGCCTTCTCCTGTGCCTCGTCCGTGGAGGCACCGAGGTGCGGGGTGCAGACGACCTGGTCGAACTCGAACAGGGGGGAGTCGGTGCACGGCTCCTTGGCGTACACGTCCAGGCCGGCGCCGGCGACGCGGCCCTCCTTGAGCGCCGAGTACAGCGCCTGCTCGTCGACGATGCCGCCGCGCGCGGCGTTGATGACGCGGACGCCCGGCTTGACCTTGCGCAGCGCCTCGTCGCCGATCAGGCCGAGGGTCTCGGGGGTCTTGGGCAGGTGGACGGTGATGAAGTCGGAGACCTCGAGCAGCTCGTCCAGCGAGAGCACCTTGACGCCCATCTGCGCGGCCCGCGCGGGCTGTACGTAGGGGTCGTAGGCGACGACCTTCATGCCGAAGGCGGACATGCGCTGCGCGACGAGGGCGCCGATCCGCCCCAGACCCACGACACCGAGGGTCTTCTCGGCGAGCTCGACGCCCGTGTACTTGCTCCGCTTCCACTCGCCGTTCTTCAGCGCGGCGTTGGCCTGCGGGATGTGGCGGGCGGTGGCGACGATCAGACCGCAGGCGAGCTCGGCGGCGGTCACGATGTTCGAGGTGGGGGCGTTGACGACCATCACGCCGGCCTTGGTGGCGGCGGAGACGTCGACGTTGTCCAGGCCGACACCGGCGCGGGCGACGACCTTGAGCCTGTTCGCGGCGGCGATCGCCTCGGCGTCGACCTTGGTGGCCGAGCGGATCAGGATCGCGTCCACCTCGGCGATGGCCGGGAGCAGCTCGGCGCGGTCCGCGCCGTTGCAGTGGCGGATCTCGAAGTCCGGACCGAGTGCGTCGACGGTGGCGGGCGACAGCTCTTCAGCGATGAGTACGACGGGTTTCGAGCTCACGTGAGTCCTCACAAGTCCAATGCGGACGGCCGTCCCGACGGCCGCAGGCGGTGAAGAAGTGCTAGCCGCGTGGAAGACGCACGACACTGTGGGCCTGACGCGTTTGTTGTACAGCAGTCTAGTGGCGCGGGGCGGGTCGTCTTGCGCCTCTGCGGAATGGTCACCCGGAAGAGGCCGGGTCCGGGCCGGAGTCCCGGGGGGGGGGGGGGGGGCCCCCCCCCCCCCCCCCCCCCCCCCCGCCGCCCCCCCCCCCCCGCCCCCCCCCCCCGCGCCCCCCCCCGGCGAGCACACCGCGGCGGC
>NZ_JBIRYZ010000023.1:100234-133259 GCF_044390325.1 Streptomyces sp. NPDC018964 | reverse complement strand
CCACCCGCTGAAACAACTCCCACAACCCGTCCGGGACCAGCCGCTCCACGATCGTCATGCCTTAAGGTTACGAACCCAAATGAGACGACGTCTTAAGACGGCGCAGCACGCATGTCCTGCCCCGACCAAGCTGGGAGACCACGTGACGTCCAAGTCCTCCGCGAGCGGCGAGCTGAAGGAGACCATCGGCCACTACATGAACGCCGTCGCCGAAGCGCTCCTGCGTGACGGCGTACCCGTCAAGTACGCGCGGGCCTCGACGGATACACGAGCTGCGGCGGATGACGCCACTATCGCGACGGACGTCGACGGAGACATCGGGTTCAACATCAGCTTCGAGCTCTGTTCAAGATCAATCTCAGCGCCAACCACGGTTCGATTGATCCCCGACGCCCGACTCTTCACCAGGGCGCCGGGGCAACGCCGGCGTGGAGTCGGCTTGTAGGTTGATCACTTGCGTCGCTTCGGTGTTCGGGCTGCTCGATGGCGGTGCGAAAAAAGATTCCGAAGAAAGTCGTCGTCGGATGTCGAGGACCCACCTCCCGCTCCGACTGAGGGGTGACAGCGCGCCGACGGGGCGTGCGAAATGGGGAGGACACCCGAGATGAAGTACGTCGCGATGATCTATGGCAACCAGGCCAAGTGGGACTCCTTCCCGGCCGAGGCGTGGCCGGAGGCGATCGCCAAGCAGGAGGCGTTCAACAAGAAGTACCGCGAGAGCGGTGAACTGCTGGGCGCCTACGGCCTCGCGGATGCGGCCAACGCCCAGCTCGTGCGCCGCGAGGACGGCGTGCCGGCGGTCACCGACGGCCCGTACCTGGAGACCAAGGAGTACATCGCCAGCTTCTACTTGCTGGACTGCGACAGCCTGGAGCGGGCGCAGGAGATCGCCGCGGACATGCCGTTCGCCGACGTGGAGCCGGTCGAACTGTGGCCCGTCCTGCACGAGTCCGCAGCGGACGCGTGACCGCCGAGCACCACGCCGCCGAGGACCTGCTGCGCGAGCTGGCGCCGCAGGTCCTCGGCGCGCTCGTACGCCGCTACGGCGTCTTCGACGCGTGCGAGGACGCGGTTCAGGAAGCACTGCTGGCCGCCGCCCTGCAATGGCCCGAAGCCGGTGTCCCGGACAACCCCCGCGGCTGGCTCGTCACCGTCGCCTCCCGCAAGCTGGTCGACCAGATCCGCAGCGACAGCGCCCGCCGACGCCGCGAGGATGCCCTCACCCTGGCCACTCCACAGGCCGCACTGCTCAGCCACGCCGCCGACGCCGTACCCGACACGGACCGGGACGACTCGCTGGCCCTGCTGTTCCTGTGCTGCCACCCCGCACTGTCACCGGCCAGCCGGATCGCGCTGACCCTGCGCGCGGTCGGCGGCCTGACCACCGCGCAGATCGCCGCGGCCTTCCTGGTCCCCGAGACGACCATGGCCCAGCGCATCAGCCGCGCCAAGCAGACACTCAAGGCGTCCGGCACCTCCCTGGCCGTGCCCGAGGAGACCGACCTCACCGAGCGGCTGGCCGAGGTGCGGCACGTGCTCTACCTCGTGTTCAACGAGGGGTACAGCACTACCGGCGGTACCGACGGCACCGGCCTGACCGCGCCGGAACTGTCTGACGAGGCGATCCGGCTCACTCGGCTGCTGCACCGTTTGGTACCCGACGACACCGAGACCGCGGGTCTTCTCGCACTGATGCTGCTCACCGACGCACGCCGCCCCGCCCGCACCGGAGCGTCCGGGGAATTGGTGCCGCTGGCGGAACAGGACCGCAGCCGGTGGGACCGCCGTGCCATCGCAGAAGGGGTCGACCTGATCAGCCGGACCCTGCCGCTCGGCCGGGTCGGCCCGTATCAACTGCAGGCCGCCATCGCGGCCGTGCACGACGAGGCCGAGGACACCGGCGCCACCGACTGGCCCCAGATCCTCGCCCTGTACGAGATTCTGGAACAGTTCGGGCCGAACCCGATGGTCACCCTCAACCGCGCGGTAGCCGTCGCCATGGTCCACGGCCCGGCCGCCGGACTCGATCTGGTCACCGCACTGGAGACCGACAACCGCACGGCCCGCCACCACCGCCTGCTCGCCACCCGCGCCCACCTCCTCGAGCTCCTCGGCGAACACGAGGCCGCGGCGGCCTCCTACCGCGAAGCCGCCCGCCGTACCACCAGCGCCCCCGAACGCCGCCACCTCACCGCCCGGGCCCACCGTCTGGGGGCCCGCGCGTGACGCGCCGAGGCCGGGGCGCTGCTCCTCTTGAGGCCGTCCGGCCGCCTGTCGTCAAAAGATCGTTTGACGACACCTTCTCAGGTGAAGGCAATGGCCGCTCCGGTCGAGATCGAGAGTTTCGCAGCGTGGAGGAGTTGCGGGCACACATAGGACTCGACGCCATATCGCTGCCACCCCTCGGTGGCTGGTTTCTCGGCATCGGCGGCCCCGAAGATCTCTTCGGAATGCGGGTCGAGGTCTTCCGGAAGGCCGAGGGCTTCAGCGAGTCGACGGGCTTCCTCCAGCAGACGCACCGAAGATCCCAGGTAGCCGCCCCGTGCCTTTTTGCCCACGATGACCTGGGCGAAGTCGGCGGGGACCGTAGTAGCCCTCGCAGTCCGAATGGTGGACCAGATGGTCGAACGGTCCAGGGGGATCACTCGGGGGAGTCTCGTAGACCTTGTCCAGGAGCGGGTCGTCGGTCGCCCGCTACCGGTCGCCATGATCACCGGTTTGGCGTTGATCGCTGTACCGGCCGTTTCCCGAGGCCTCAACCGCGCGTTCAACCGTGGGAGCAGGGGGTCCCGTGCTCGCCGGGGTGATCCGTCTTCCGAGCGGGATGTGAAGTCCCTTCGAAGCGGAGGGGTGAACTTTACGGAACAGACCAGGCTCCTCAGCCCAGTGCGAGGGGGCGTGGGGGCCGCGTCGTCCCGCGCGTTCCGTACGGTGCTCGGCCACCCCTTGGCCGTTGGTGGAGGTGGACTGGTCTGTTCCGTAAAGTTCATGGCATCGTGGAGTCATGAAGGAACGGAAGAAACCGGCCCCTCGCACGAGCCATCCTCGCAGTTTCTAGAGTGACGGGATGACCAGCTCCATCCGGACCCCGGACCCCTACACCGTCCTGCACGGCTGGCTGTCCGGAGCATACGTGCGCCCCGACGGCCAGGAGGTCCGCGGCCGCGCCTGGGACGACGACACCCGCTACCGCTACGGCCTGCTCCTCGCCGGGATCGACGCCCCGCCCGGATGGCGCCAGGACTGGTTCGGCCACATCGGCGACCTCGTCTGGCACTTCAGTCCCCGGGACATCCAGAACTGGGCGGCCCGGCTGACCAACCTGGACGGCACCCCGATGGCCGCCGCCTCACGCGGCCGCGCCGTCTCCGCCGTCCGCTCCTTCTACACCCACTGCACCGAGGACCTCGGAGCCGCCCGCTGGAATCTGCCGCCCCGGCGCACACTGGCCGGACCCACCCCGCCGGCCCCGCGCGAACAGCTCACCCGCTTCCAGACCGACGCCCTGCGCACCGCCGCCGACCGCTACCGCGGCCCCCACGCCGAACGCGCCCGGCTCGCCGTCTACATGACCCTCGCAGGCCTGCGCCCGGGCCAGTCCATCGCCGTCCTCCTCCAGCACATCCAACGCCACAACGCCGCCGGCCCCACCTGGCGCCTCCCCGCGAAGAACAACAGCGCCTCCGCCGTCACCCGCCTCCAGCCCGTCCCCCGCCCCGTGGTGTGGGCACTGGACGAATACCTGCCGGTCCGCACCCACAAAGCACCGCACTCCACCGAGACGACCGGCCCCCTGCTGCTCTCCCGCACCGGACGCGGACTGGACCGGGTCACCTTCCCCCGGCTGCTGCGCGAGATCGCCGCCACCCACCCCGACCTGCAGGAGATCGCCCCCTCCCTCCTGCCGGACGTCGTCGCGCACTCACCGAACCCGTTCGCCGACGAGACGGACACCAGCGGGCTTCCCTCCTGAGGAACGCGCACCGGCCGCGCCACGAGCGGCAGATGAAGCACCGCCGCGCCGGCTCGTCGACCGGAGCGGAGTTCGCTCCTGCGGCGCATCACTGCCTCGACGGGATTCTCGCCGAGGACGCCGACGGCGCCGAGCGCGCGGCACGGCGAAGGCGGTGCCCCCGGGGGGAAGGGGGCACCGCCTTCGGGTGATGCGGCCGCGCGGTCAGGCGGCCGCGGTCCGTGTGGTGCCGTCCGCCGCGTGCTCCGCCTCGAAGCGCTGGGCGAGCTGGGCGCGGCGCAGCTTTCCGATGCCGGTCTTGGGGACGTCCTCGCGGGCCACCGGCACCACGTGGCGGACCCGGACGCCGAGGGTGTCCAGGACGTGGGCGCGCACGGCGTCGAGCTGACCGTCGTCGGCGGTCCCGGTGCGCGGGTGGAAGAACACCGCGATCGCCTCGCCGCCGCCGTCGGCCGTCACGGCGCCGGCCACGGTGTAGGTGGGTTCGACGAAGTCGAGCTCCTCCACCACTGCCTCGATCTCGTGGCCGTGGTAGATCGTGCCGCCGACGGCCAGTACGTCGTCGGCCCGTCCGGTGACGGTGAGGATGCCGTCCCGGACGTAGGCGAGGTCGCCCGTCCTGAACCAGCCGTCGTCGGTGAAGGAGCGGCGGTTGTGCTCGGGGTTGTCGTGGTAGCCGGAGGTCACGCTGGCTCCGGTGACGTGGAGGTAGCCGGTGGTGCCCACGGGGACGGGCCGGTCGTGCTCGTCGACCACGCGTACCGAGGTGCCCGGCTGCGGGCGGCCCACCGGGACGTAGCGCTCCTCGCCCGTGGCCACGGCGGTGAACTGGCAGTCGGCCACCCCGGCGGAGGTCTCCGACATGCCCCAGCCGGGGTACATGGCGGTCTGCGGCAGCCCGAAGGGGCTGAGCAGTCCGAGGAAGGTGCGCACCACCGAACTGTGCACCGCTTCCCCGCCGTTCATGATGTACCGCAGGCAGCTCAGGTCCCAGTCCCGGCCGGCCAGCTGCTCGGCCCGGTCGTTGATCAGGCCGAAGGCGAAGTTGGGTGCCCAGGTGGTGTCCGCGCGGTGCCGGTCGATCGAGGCGAGCCAGCGCAGCGGGTCCGCGGTGATCCACTCGGTGCGGGCGTGGACCTGGTGGCAGCCCAGGTAGACGTCGCGGGCGTGGAACATCACCAGGCCGCCGACGTGGTCCAGCGGCATCCAGTTGAACGTCCGCGTCCGCGGGCCGAGTCCGTTGACCAGGGCGGTCGCGGCGCTGCGGCTGAGGATGTTGCGGTGGGTGAGGGTGACGGCCTTGGGCACGCCGGTGCTGCCGGAGGTGAGCAGCAGGGCGGCCGGGTCGTCGGGTGCGGCGCGGTGGTGGGCGTGGTCCGGTTCGTGGGCGAGCAGGTTGTCGACCCGGCCCAGGTGTGCGCCGTCCCAGTGCGGGTCGGTGGCCGTCTCCGGTGCGATGCGCACCGCCGGTCCGGTGATCACGCGTGGCCTGCCGTACCCGGTCCAGACCCGGTGCAGCAGGCCGGGGGCCGCTTCGCGCTGGGCCGGGCTGCTGCCCGCGGCGACCGGCATGGGGACGAAGCCGCCGAGGAGGCAGCCCCAGAAGGCGGTGAGCAGCAGTGGGTCCTGGTCGATCTGGAGGATCACCTTCTCGCCGGGCCGGCCTCCGCAGGCGCGCAGGGCGGCGAGGATCCGGGAGGCATCGTCGAGCAGTTGCCGGTAGCCGGTGCTGGTCTCGGATCCGTCGTGGGCCACGAAGACCAGCGACGGTGAGGTTTCCGCCGCGGCGGCCCTGGTCAGGGCTTCGGGCAGGGTGTCCAGGTCGAGTTCGGGGGCGGGTCCGCCCTCGAGGACGGACAGGGGGGTGGGTGTCATGCCGGGTTTGCCTCCGTTGTCGTGGCCACAATGACCAGCGGGCCGCGTCCGTGCCCGGGGGCGGGCTCCTTGTGGAACCCTCCGTACTCGGCCGTGACGGCCAGCCCCGCGTCGGCCAGCAGTTCCCGTACCTCGGGGCCGGTGAGCACCGCCTGGTCGAAGAAGTTGTCGTACAGGGACACGCGGCCGTCGCTTTCGCGGACCAGGAGGGTTTCCTCGTTGCGCCAGTTGGCGGCGTGCGCGTTGATCGACTGGCGGGCGAGCCGCGTGATGAGCACACCGTCGTCGCCGCGGTGGTGGGCGACGGTGTGCGGCTGGTAGCTGTCGACGAAGTTCAGGAGGTGTCCGAACTCCAGGACGACGTGTCCTCCGGGCCGCAGCCAGGAGCGGACGTTGGCCAGGACGGGGCGCAGCTCGGCCCTGGGCAGGTAGTTCAGGGTCATGAAGAGGCTGCAGACGAGGTCGAACCGCTCGTCGGTGGTGAATTCCTCGATGCGGCCGTGGACGAACCGGGTCTCCTCGCCGGCGCGTTCCCGGGCGTATGCGGTGAAGGCGGCGCTCTGGTCGACCCCGACGCCGGTGTACCCACGGGTGGTCAGGTCCCTGAGGGTGGTGCCCGTGCCGCTTCCCAGGTCGAGTACGCGTCCGCCGTCGGGGAGGTAGGAGGCGAGGAAGTCGGTTTCGGCGGTGAGCCTGCGGAAGTCCTTGCGCATGATCTCGTAGTAGGTGCCCGGGAATTCGAAGCTGCTCACGGAGCTGCCCTCCTGCGGTCGGGTCCAGGGGTCGGCCGGGTGGGCGTCGCGCCGCCGTTCCCGGTGGTCGTGTCGTTGCCGGTCGCCGGTTGCCGTGCCTTGCGGTAGTCGCGGGGGCTGATTCCGTAGCGGTCCCGGAAGAGGCGGCTGAAGTGCGAGGCCCCGTACAGGCCCGAGCGTTCGCCTATGACCGCGACGGGCAGGTGGTCGTAGCGGGGGTCGGAGAGTTCGGCGCGGCAGCGTTCCAGCCGTTCGTCGCGGATCCAGCGTGCGGGGCTGGTGCCGTACTGCTGGAAGAGGCGTTGCAGGTAGCGCAGCGAGATGTTGTGCCGGCGGGCGACCAGTGCGGGGCCGAGTGCCGGTTCGGCCAGGCGTTCGCGGATGAACGCCTTGATGTGCAGTAGTTGCGCGTGGCGGGCCACGTCGGGTGCGGTGGCGGTGACCTGCATCCGTTCGGCGAACAGTGCGGAGGCCAGGCCGGCGACGCTGCTGCCGAACAGGTCGAGTGCGGCCTGGATTTCGTCCGCGTGCTTGTCGAGTCCGGCGAGCAGCAGGGAGGCGAGGGCGGGCAGGCCCCGGGCTCCGCACCACGGGTCGACGGTGAGTGTCTCGGTCTCGCGGGAGGTGAGGCCGGTGAGGCGGTGGGGGAGCAGTACGTCCACCATGCGGAATCGTTCCGGCATGACGACTTTGAAGGGGCGTGTGGTGTCGAAGCAGACGAACTGCGGGGCGCGGGCCACTGCGTGCCGGCCGTCCTGGAAGACCCACAGTTGCCCGGACAGCGGGCGCAGCACCCTGACGAAGCCCTCGGCGGTGTCCGTGATCAGCCGGCCGGGGCGGATCAGTTCGAGGGGGTCGCCGGTGACCAGGCGTACCCGCACCTCGCCGAAGCTGTTGCGGGCGACGGTGCCGTGGAGTTCCTCGGAGTGGTCCCGGACGATCTGCACGCCGCCGTCCGGGCCGGCGGAGGGGGGTGTGTCGGCAGGGTGGTCGGTGAGGTGGCGGGTGTCAGACGATTCGGTGCGCAGCATCTTCTCACCTCCCCTCGAAGCGGTCGTCGCGTGGCTGAAGGGCCGGGTGTCCGGCACTCGTTCGGCCTCGCACAGCGAGCAAAACATACCTTCGTGCCGGTTTCCAATGCGGGATCGGAAGCTTCGATCGGTTCAACGACTGGAATCCGCCGGTCCGAATACCGCCGGCCGGCACGGGCCGCCCGGGCTCCGGGCGCGGACAGCGCGATCGGGTCAGCATCCGGGCGCGATCGCTCAACCCGCGCACGCGGCACGGTCCTAGCGTCGACGCGTCCGGCCGCCGGGCCCACCCACGCCGCGGTGGCAGCGAACGCCTCCGGAGGAGAGATGGACGTGACACTCAGGGTCGGGATCAACGGATTCGGCCGCATCGGCCGCAGCTTCTTCCGTGCCGCGCTGGAGCGGGGCGCGGACCTGCAGGTGGTCGGTGTCAACGACCTGACCGACGCCCGGACGCTGGCCCACCTGCTGACCTATGACAGCACGCTGGGCCCCATCGGGCAGGAGGTGGAGGCGCAGGACGGAAGGATCACCGTCGGCGGCCGGACCGTCCGGGTCAGCGCCGAGCGCGACCCGCGGAAACTGCCCTGGAAGGAGCTCGGCGTCGACGTCGTCCTGGAGTCGACCGGTGTGTTCACCGACGCGACGCGCGCGCGGGCGCACCTGGACGCCGGCGCCCGCAAGGTGATCATCAGCGCTCCCGCCCAGCACGAGGACCTCACCCTCGCCTACGGCATCAACCACGACGCGTACGACCCGGAGCGCCACCACGTCGTCTCCAACGCCTCGTGCACCACCAACTGCCTGGCGCCCCTGGCCAAGGTGATCGACGACGCGCTCGGCCTCGAGCACGGCATGATGACGACCGTCCACGCCTACACGCAGGACCAGAACCTGCAGGACGGGCCGCACCGCGATCTGCGCCGGGCCCGGGCCGCCGCGGTGAACACCATCCCCACCAGCACCGGCGCCGCCCGCGCCATCGGCCGGGTGCTGCCGCGACTGCAGGGGCGGCTCGACGGATACGCGCTGCGCGTGCCGGTCCCGAACGGCTCGGCCACCGACCTGACCGTCCGGGTGGGCCGCCCGACCACGGCCGAGGAGGTCAACGCGCTCTTCGCCGAGGCCGCCCGGGGCCCGCTCGCCGGCGTGCTGCGCTACACCGAGGCGCCGCTGGTGTCCTCCGACATCGTCACCGACCCCGCGTCCTGCATCTTCGACGCCGGCCTCACCAAGGTGATCGGCGACGGCAGGCAGGTCAAGGTCGTCGGCTGGTACGACAACGAATGGGGCTTCTCCCACCGTGTCGTGGACACGGCCCTGCTGCTCGGGTCCCGGCTGTGACCGGCCGTACGCGGCCGCGGGCGGAGCGGGACGGCCGGGTCCCGGTGGTCAAGTCCCCGTACCACGAGGGCGAGCAGGCGGTGCAGCGCCGCGCCCGGGAGGGGCACCCCGGCTGGGGGTCGCCGATGTTCGACGGTGTCATCCCGGCCGGCTTCGTGCCGTTCCTGCTGCGCCAGCGCATGCTGGTCGTGGGCGCCGTGGACCGGGACGGGGCGGTGTGGGCCTCGGCCCTGACGGGACCGGCCGGATTCGCCGAGCCCGTCGGCCCGTCCACCCTCGCCGTGGCCGCCGCTCCCGCGCCCGCCGACCCGCTCCACGGGGTCTTCGCACAGCGCCACGACATCGGCGTCCTGGCCCTCGAGCCGCAGACGGTGCGCCGCATCCGCGTCAACGGCACCGCGCGGCAGCAGGACGACGGCCTGGTGGTGCGCACCGAACAGGTGCTGGGCAACTGCCCCAAGTACCTGCAGAGGCGCCTGCCCGTCGCGGACGCGCCGCCGCGCACGCCCCGGGTGGTGGCCTCCGGAACCGGCCTCGGCGCGGACCAGCGGCGGCTGGTCGAGGAGGCGGACACCTTCTTCATCGCCAGCCACGCCCCCGGGCACGGCGCCGACGCCTCGCACCGCGGCGGTCAGCCGGGGTTCGTGACCGCGGCCGGGCCCCGCCGGCTGGTGTGGCCCGACTACGTCGGCAACTCCTTCTACATGACGCTGGGCAACCTCCAGCTCGACCCCGCGTGCGGTCTGCTGTTCTGGGACTGGGACCGCGGGAGCTTCCTGCACCTGACGGGCCGGGCCCGCGTCGACTGGGACGAGCGCCACCGCGCCGGCGTCCCGGGCGCACTGCGCATGGTGGAGTTCGACGTCGAACGCTTCGTGCAGGTCGATGACGCCACCGCGCTGCGCTGGGAGTTCGCGGCGGCCTCCCCCGTCAACCCACCCGCCCCCTTCCGGAACTGACGCGCCCTCGGGTGCCGGAACAGCAGGGCGCCCTCCTGCCGGGAACACGTCCCGGAAGGAGGGCGCCGTGGTGCGTCGCGGGCGGGTCAGACCCGCGCGGGCTCCGCCTCGCGCTCGGCACGCCGCCGCGCCGACCAGCGCACCGCCGCCACCAGCGTGAGCAGCATGGTGACCGCGGAGATGCCGGCGATGACGTACATGCCGTCGAGGTAGCTCGACAGCGACGCGGTGTCGCCCTCGCCCGTGGCGTGGTCGACGGACATGGTCGCGGTCACCAGGGCGAGCACCACCGCGGCGCCGACCTGGTAACCGGTCTGCAGAACGCCCGCCGCCAGGCCCTGCTCCTCGTCGGCGACGTCCGAGGTGGCCTGCACGTTGGCCGCCGGGAAGGAGAGCGGGAAGGCGATGCCGATCAGCAGGATCGTCGGCAGGATGCCCCACAGGTACGACGACGACTCGTCGATGCCCAGGAAGAGCAGGTAGGAGGCGGTGTACGCGGCGAACCCGGCGAAGATCAGCCAGGGGGCGCCGAAGCGGGAGACGAGCTTGCCGGCCCGCGGGGCGATGGTCATGATGAGCAGGCCGATGGGCAGGAAGCCGAGCGCCATCTCCATCGGGGACCAGCCGCGCAGCGACTGCAGGTACAGGCCGCCGATGAACTGGAAGCTCATGTACGTGCCGAGGATCGCGGCCGCCACCAGGCTCGCCCCCACCAGGCGGCGGTTCTTCAGCAGGCCCAGGCGCAGCAGCGGTTCGGCGGTGCGGCGCTCGATGGCGACGAAGGCGGCCAGCAGCAGCGCCGACGCGGCGAACAGGCCGAGGATGAGCCCGGAGGTCCAGCCGCGCAGCGGCGCCTCCACGATGGCGTAGACGAGCACCAGCATCGCGCCGGTGATGGTCGTGGCCCCGGCCACGTCGAGCTTCTTGCCGTCCTTGCCGCGCTTGGCGTCGCGGGGCACCAGGGCCAGGCCGCCGACGAGGATCGCCAGCGCCATCGGCACCGGCAGCAGGAAGGTCCAGCGCCAGCTCATCTGGGTCAGCATGCCGCCGACGATGACACCGGTGGAGTACCCGACGGCCCCGCAGGCGGTGTAGATGCCCAGGGCCCGGTTGCGCTGCGGTCCCTCGGCGAACGTGGTCACGATGATCGACAGGCCGGCGGGGGCGGTGAACGCCGCGCCGACACCCATCAGGAAGCGGGCGGCGATCAGCACCACGCCCTGGTCGGCGACGCCGCCGACCAGGGAACCGACACCGAAGACCGCGGCACCGGCCAGGAACACCCGGCGACGGCCCATGAGGTCGGCCATGCGGCCGCCGAGCAGCAGGAAGCCGCCGAATCCGAGGACGTAGGAGCTGACCACCCACTGCACCGCGGAGGTCGACATGCCCAGGTCGGACTGGATCGGCGGCACCGCGATGCCGACCATGACGTTGTCGAGCGCGTCCAGGAACATGGCGCCGCAGAGGACGACGAGCATCCCCCACATGCGCGGGCTCCACGACGCCGACTGCTCCGGCTGCGGAGGAGCGGCGGCCGCGGCCTGATCGTGTCGGTCTGCTTCAGGGGTGAGTTCAGTGGACGTGGCCATATACGGTCCTAAATCTTGACGGGTTGCGGCCTTGTACGAGGAGGGTCAGCCGAGGATTCCCAGGGGGAAGGGGGCCTGCGGGGTGCCGCCCAGCAGGTAGGCGCCCGCGGACTGCACGATCTGCTCCTGGGCGAGGATGTGCTGGCACATCGTGTGGGTGTCGCGGACCCAGCGGTCCAGCGGCGAGGTGCGGTAGATCGAGGAGGCGCCGACGAGGTCGGAGAGCCGGCCCACGACCGTGCGCGCGGTGCGGAAGGCGTTCACCCGGGCCAGCGCCGAGGCCACGCGCTCCTCCGGGGTGAGCGGGGTGCCGGTCGCGTAGCACTCCCACAGCCGCTCCAGCGAGCCGTAGACCGCGAACCGGGCGGCGGACAGCGCCATCTCGGCCTCGCCGATGACGGTCTGCACCCGGTAGGTGTCCTTCCAGGCCTGGCCGGTCCCCTTGTCGGTGCGCCCGGCGGCCAGTTCCCGTACGTGGTCCAGGGCGGCGCGGGCGACACCGAGCGGAACGCCCGGCACATTGCCGAGGATCGCGTCCGGCTCGGACAGCGGCCCCGAGGAACGCGGCCGGGTGAAGCTGAAGGAGTGCTCCTCCGGCACGAACAGGTCGGTGACCTGGTAGTCGCGGCTGCCGCTGCCGGTGAGCCCGGTGGTGTACCAGGTGTCGAGGATCTCGAACTCCTCGGTGCGGGCCATCATCACGCGCCAGTGCGTCGGCTCGCCGTTCGGGCCCTGCTCCGGCTTGCCGTCCTGGTGGACGAGGCAGCCGCCGACGAGCCAGTCGGAGTGGGTGACACCGCTGCCGAAGGGCCAGCGGCCGGTGACCCGGTAGCCGCCGGGAACCCGCTCGGCACGCCCCACGGGGAAGATCATGCCCGCCGTGATCGCGTCGGGGTTGGCCAGCATCTTCCGGGCCGCGGGCTCCTCCAGGTAGCCGGCGTAGATCCAGGTGTCCATGCCGATCATGGCGCACCAGCCGGCCGCCGAGTCGCCGTAGGACAGCGTCTCGATCACCTTGGTCTGCTCGGCGAAGGTGAGCTCGGGGCCGCCCCATGCCTTGGGCAGGGCCATGCGGAACACACCGGTTCCGCGTACGAGCTCGGCGACGTCCTCCGGCAGCCGGCGTGCGTTCTCGATGTCCGTGGAGCGCTCGCGCAGCACCGGGACGATCGCCTCCGCGCGCGCCTGGATCTCGTCCGCGGTCCCGAGCCCCAGGTCGGGGACCGCCGTGGTCTCCAGGCTCTCCGAAATGGTCACTTGACGTCCTCCATGCGTAGGGTCGCGATCCGACCGGCTCGGCGGGGGCACCGGCGCGGTGGCGTGCGGGCGGGGGCACCGCCCGGACGCGGTCGTGGTGGGCCGCCGGCAGGGTCCCGCGGCATCGTCAGCCACGCTAGGAAGCGGCGCGGGGGCGCAGTTGTCCATAGGCGCACGGGCACTGAGCAGTTCGCGTCCGCCCGGTGCGGGCGGGCCGGGGACGCCGGGCCGTACGACGCGGGCGGCCCTGTGTTCCGGTGCGGGGCGTGGCACGGTCGTCATCCCATCGCCGGAACGGTTCCCGCCGGGCCGGGCCGCGTCTCGTCGGGCCTGCCTCCCGGCAGCAGTTTCAGCTCCAGGGGGGCCGTCTGCTCGTCGAGCAGGGCCACCCGCACCAGTTCGGGCACCTGGAAGAGCAGGCCGTCCGCGTCGGGGTGCGGGTCGGCCACCACGAGGTAGTGGTCGACGAGGTCGCCGAGCAGCTGCTCGGCGAATCTGCGGTCGACGCCCATCAGCCGCTGCGCGCCGGCGAGGTCCACGGCGGTCCCGCCGGCCCGGCTCAGCCGCACCAGGGCCTGGCGCAGCGGGCCCGGCAGCCGGGCCAGGGCCCGTACCATCCAGGCCGTGGCGTCACAGGCACCGGTGCGCAGCTCCTCGCGGCGCACCGTCTCGTCCACGAGCCGCTCGGCGAAGTGGTCGACGGTCCACAGCCGCCGGGCGGCCAGTTTCTCCCCCGCCGCGCGCACGCCGAGCGGCAGGTTGCCGGTCAGGGCGACCACCCGGCGTACCGCCTCGGGTTCGCGGGCCGCGCGTTCCTCACCGATGAGCGAGGTCAGCAGGCGCGCGCCGTCCGCGGCGGGCAGCGGGCCGAGCTCCACGTGGGTGGCGCCCTCCAGGCCGGCCAGCCGGCTCCGGGCGGTCACCAGCACGGTGCTCCCCCCTCCGCCGGGCAGCAGGGGGCGTACCTGGTCGGCGGAGGCGGCGTCGTCCAGGACCAGGACGAAGGCACGGCCCGCGCCCCAGTTCCGGAACCGCCGGGAGAGTTCGTCCAGTGCGCCGGCGCCCGGTGCCGGGCGGACCGCCGGCGTGACCGTGCCGGCGATCTCGTCCAGCAGCGAGCGCAGGACGTCCGCCGGGTCGACGGGGGCGTCGGTGCGCCCGTCGTGCAGCCGGGCGTACAGCTGGCCGTCGGGGAACCGGTCCCGCAGTGTGTGCGCGACGCGCAGGGCCAGGGCCGTCTTGCCCGCGCCGGGGCCGCCGAGGAGGGTCACGACACGCGGCGAGGTACGCGGTTCGCCGTCGGGGGCGGCCAGGCCGGCCAGCCGCGTCAGCTCCTCGGTCCGGCCCACGAAGTCGATGGTGTCCGGGGGGAGCTGGGCCGGGGCCGTCGGCCGGGTCCGGTCCTGCGCGGGTGGTGCCGGGGGCTCGGCCGGCGCGTCGGCGGGCGGGTGGGGCAGGTGCAGGTCGGGTGACTCGTTGAGGATGTCCTGCTGGAGCCGCCGCAGCCGGTCGGAGGGTTCGATGCCCAGTTCGTCGACGAGGCTGCGGCGCAGCCGGCCGAAGGCGTCCAGCGCGGCGCGGCGCTGCCCGGAGCGGTGGGCGGCGAGCATCAGCTGGGCGGTGAACTCCTCGTGCAGGGGGTGGTGCGCGGTGAGTTCCCGCAGCTCCCCGAGCAGACTGCGGTGGTCGCCGAGCCGCAGGTCCGCCTCCACCCGCAGTTCCACCGCGCTCAGCCAGCCGTCCGCTATCTGCGGCAGCCGGGCGGACAGCAGCGGTCCGGCGTCGACACCGGCGAAGGCGTCGCCCCGCCACAGGCCGAGGGCCTCGCGGAGCAGGGCGGCGGCGCCCCGGGCGTCGTCCGACGCCAGCGCGGTGCGGGCGCGGTGGACATGCTCCTCGAAGTCCCACAGGTCGAGTTCGCCGGGTGCCAGCTTCAGCAGGTAGCCGTTGGGGCGGGTCTGCAGCCGTTCCCGCCCTGCCGGGCGGCGGTCGTCCCGCAGGGCGCGGCGCAGCTGGTAGATGTACGTCTGGACGGTCTTGCGGGCCAGGCGCGGCGGTTCGGTCTCCCACAGCTCGTCGATCAGGGTGAAGACCGGGACCGGCCGGTTCGCCTGCAGCAGCAGCACGGACATGACGCGCCGGGCCATCGGAGCCGTGGGGGTGCGGTCGCGGCCGTCGGCACGCACCTCCAGAGGCCCCAGGACACGGATCGACAGCTCTCCCGGCGCCTGGTCCGCACCGGTACCGGGCCTCTCGTCGCGTTTCACGGGTCGCCACCTCTTGTCTTACGTGGTTTGACGGCCGGGCTGTCCGGGTTCCGTACGGCCCCCACCATCAAAACATACCTGCAAGTCGGTTTGGTTCGGGCATCGGAAGTTTCCATGACTGACCGCCCGGCGCGGGGGGAACCGGCCGCCCGCCGTCCGGCGCGGTCGTCGTGCCCGGTGCGCGAACGCGCGGGATCCCGGGCGTCTTTGGGTCAGCGCGGCGGCCGTCCGGCGCTTAGCGTCCTGGCGCCCGCGGCCCGCGCCGACCACCTCGTGGAAAGACGACGATGACCACCTCGACCAGCCCCCGCCTGCGCGCCGACCTGACGGCACTGCCCCGCTACGTACCGGGGCGGGCCGCCGTCGGCGACCCCGAGTTCAAGCTGTCCTCCAACGAACTTCCCTTCGCGCCGCTTCCCTCGGTACGGGCCGCCGTCCGCGCGGAGCTGGAGGACCTGCACCGCTACCCGGACCCGGACAGCACCGAACTGGTCGGCGAGCTGGCCCGGCGGCTCGGCGTCCCCGCCGAGCACGTCGTGCCCGGCACGGGCTCGGTGGGCGTCGCCCACCACCTCGTACGGGCCGCCGCCGGCGAGGGCGACGAGGTGCTGTTCGCCTGGCGCTCGTTCGAGGTCTACCCGCTGCTGGCCTGGGCCGCCGGTGCCACGGCGGTGCGGGTCCCGCTGGCCGCGGAGCGGCACGACCTCCCGGCCATGGCCCGCGCCCTGACCCCGCGCACCCGGCTGGTCCTCCTGTGCAATCCCAACAACCCGACCGGGACCGCGCTGCACCGCGCTGAGCTGGAGGACTTCCTCGACCGGGTGCCGGCCGACGTCCTGGTCGTCCTGGACGAGGCCTACCGGGAGTTCGTGACCGACCCGGAGGTCCCGGACGGCGTCGAACTGCACCGCCACCGGCCGAACGTCGTCGTGCTGCGCACCTTCTCCAAGGCCTACGGCCTGGCCCGGCTGCGGGTCGGCTACGCGGTGGCGCACCCGCCCGTGGCCCGTGCCCTGCGCGCCTGCGCCGTCCCGTTCGGGGTGAGCGGCCCGGCCCAGGCCGCGGCGCTCGCCTCGCTGCGGGCCGGGCACGAACTGCACGCGCGCGTAGGAGCGGTGGTCACCGAGCGGCACCGGGTGGTCCACGCGCTGCGGGCGGCGGGCTGGGACGTGCCGGACTCCGAGGCGAACTTCGTCTGGCTGCGCACCGGTGCGCACACCGACGCGTTCACCGCGGCGTGCGAGGGGGCGGGGCTGATGGTACGGCCTTGTCCGGGCGACGGCGTGCGGGTCACGGTGGGGTCCCCGGCCGCCAACGACAGGTTCCTCAAGACCGCCACCGCATGGCGGGGACGGCCGGACGGGGCCTGACGACCCGGCTCCCGCCCGTGCCGGAGGCCCGGACGGGAGCCGCGGCCGCGAAATTCACCGGCCGGGGCCGGCCGGCGGGCCGAAGAGCCGGGCCAGCTCCTGGTGGAAACCGGGGAAGGTCTTCGAGACGCACCCGGGGTCGTCGAGCGTGATGCCGGGAACGCGCAGGGCCAGGACGGAGAACGCCATCGCGATGCGGTGGTCGCGGTGACACGCGATCGTCGTGCCCACGGGCGTTCCCGGATGCACCGTGAGGCGGTCGGGTCCTTCGTCGACGCGGATGCCGAGCGCGCGCAGGTTGCGCGCGACGGCCGCGATGCGGTCGGACTCCTTCAGCCGCGCGTGGGCGACGCCGGTGATGGTCACCGGCGCGTCGGCCAGCGGTGCGACGGCCGCCAGCGTCATGAAGGTGTCGGAGATCTCCCCCATGTCGACGGTGAATCCGCCGCGCAGTCCGCCCGTCCCGGCGACCTCGGCGGCGTCCTCGGTGAGCCGGACCCGGGCGCCCGCCAGCCGCAGCACGTCGGTGAAGGCGACGTCGCCCTGCAGACTGTCCCCGCCCAGGCCGGGCACGGTCACCGCGGTGCCGGTGACGGCGGCCGCGGCGAAGAAGTACGACGCGGTCGAGGCGTCCGGCTCGACGGCCAGGTCGACGGCCCGGTAGGCGCCGGGACGCACCAGCAGCCGCTCGCCGTCGCGGTGCGCCTGCGCGCCGAAGCGCCGCATCAGCTCCAGCGTCATCTCGACGTACGGGCTGCTCACCAGGTCCCGGACGACGACGGTGAGCGGCCCGCGGGCCAGGGGCGCCGACATCAGCAGCCCGGTCAGGTACTGGCTGCTGGTGGAGGAGTCCAGCTCCACCTCCCCGCCGGGCAGTCCGTCGGCCCGCACCAGCAGCGGCAGCCCGCCGGCCGGGCCGGACACGGTCTCCACGCCCAGGGAGCGCAGCGCGTCCACCAGGGGCCGCAACGGCCGGGCCCGCAGCTGGGCGGAGCCGTCGAAGAGGACGTCGCCCCGGCCCGCCGCGGCCAGCACCGGCAGGAACCGGGCGGCGGTCCCCGCGTCGGCGCACCACACGCTGATGGTGCCGCGCGGACCGCCGCCCAGGCCGGTCACCGTCCAGCCGCCGTCGTCGTCGGTGCGCACCGTGACGCCCAGGACGCTCAGCGCCTTCCGGAAGGCGACGGTGTCGTCGCTGACCAGCGGGGCGCGCAGCCGGCTGGTGCCGTGCGCGGCCGCGGCCAGCAGCAGCGCCCGGTTGGTGATGCTCTTGGACCCGGGGATCCGGGCCGTCAGCGGCCGTGTCAACGTGGTCACGCCGTCTCCTCGGTCGGGCCGCCGCGGCCGGCCGGCCGGGCCGGGACGGCGACGGCATGTCGCGGTGCGGGCAGGGAGGGGATCATCACGCGGCCTTCCGTCGTGTGCGGGCCAGGGCGGCGCGGACCGCCGCCGCCACCCGCTCGGGAGTGAGTCCGGCGTGCCGGTACAGGCTCCGGTAGGGCGCACGGGCACCGAACTCCTCGATGCCGACGACCTGTCCGGCACCGCTCAGCAGGGCGTACCAGCCCAGCGCGGCGCCGGCCTCGACGGAGACCCGCACGGGCGTGCCGGGGGGCAGGAGCGCGTCCCGGTACGCCGCGTCCTGTCGGGCGAACCGGTCCGGGTGCGGCAGGACCACCACCCGGGTGGCGATCGACTCGGCCTCGAGGACGGCGCGCGCCGCCAGCGCCACGGACTCGTCGCCCGCGGCGGCGACGAGCAGGGCGTCGGGGGGTTCGGCGGACGCCTCGGCGAGGACGTAGCCGCCGCGGTCCTCGCCGTACGTCCTCGGCGCCGTGCCCGTTCGGGAGTCCCGTGGAGGATGCGCTGCGGTCATCGTGCCTCTTCCGTCGGTCCGCCGGGATCTGTCGGTGTCCGTCGCGGCCCGCGGCTCAGCGGGCCGCGACGGCGAAGGTGCGGTGGGGGCGGTGTCCGGCCAGCGTCAGGGCCGTGTGGGCCGCCGAGGCGAGCGTGACGTGCCGGTGCCAGCCCGCGTACGAACGGCCCTCGAAGTCGTGCAGTCCGGTGCCGCTGCCCGCGACGGCCTCGTACCGGCTCACCCGTACGGGGGCCCCGGCCAGCCACAGCAGCGCGGCGGTGCCGTGGCCCGTCAGGTTGGTCAGCCAGTAGGAGGCGCTCTGGGGACGGAGCGGGTCCCGCTCCACCAGCAGGACGTGGGGCCGACGGGCGCGCCGGGTCGCGGGGGTGTGGCACGGGTGGCGCGCCACCTCGCGACGGGCTCCGAGGAGCCCGCTGCGGGCGTGGACGACCGCGGCCCCCTCGCCCGAGGCGGCCAGCTGGCGTGCCGTCACGAGCGCCGCGGTTCCGGAGCGGGACCGCGGCAGCACCCCCGGGCCGACGTGCTGGGAGCCCCGGATGCGCAGCAGGTACGGCAGCTCCAGGGCCGAGAGCGCGTCGACGACGCCGGTCACGTGCGAGCGGCGCGCGTCGAGGACCACCGGCGCCCGGCGCACCCCCCACCGCCCCGCGGTCTCCAGGACCATGTCGATGCCGCAGGAGGTGCTGCCGCCGCCGGTCGCGGTGGCCGGGATGCCGGACCGGGCGCGCCGCCGCGGGTCGTCCAGCCAGGCGGAGGAGAGGATCAGCCGCCAGTTGACGGGGAATCCCACGTTGCGGGTGACCAGCCACAGCCCGGCCGTCCTGCGGCCGTTGACGGTGCGTCCGGTGCGCGGGTCCACGATGGGGTCGACGCCGACACCGCCGGATCCGTGCCTGCCGGTCATGGTGGCCCGCACCACCCAGGCGGCGGGGCGCACGGCGTCGTCGACCAGGGCGGCCAGCGCCCGGCGGACCGGCCCCCAGTCCCAGGTGGAGTCGCTGACGAAGTGGTGCAGCCGCTGGAAGTCGGCCGGGCGGCCCGTGGACGCGGCGATGTTGCGCAGCGTCTTGCGCCCCTCGGCCGCCAGCAGGCCGCGCAGGTACAGCTCGCCGCTGCGCCGCTGGTCGCTGCGGGGCAGCGGGTCCAGGACCTCGCGGGCCAGCTCGGCGACCGGATCGAAGCCCGGGTCGAGGTCCGGCTCGGGAAGGAGGCCCGCGGGCGGGGGGACGTACCGGCGGGCACCGGACGGGGCGCCCGGCGGTGTCCTCGTGGCGACGGCGGTCATGGTCATCGCACCGCCAGGTGTTCCCGGTACGCACGGTGGTTGCGGGCCGTCTCGGCCAGGCTGTCGCCGCCGAACTTCTCCAGGGCGGCGTCCGCCAGGACGAGGGCCGTCACGGCTTCGGCCACGACCCCGGCGGCGGGCACCGCGCACACGTCGGAGCGCTGGTGGTGGGCCCGGGCCGGGGCACCGGTGGTCACGTCCACGGTGGCCAGGGCGCGGGGAACGGTGGCGATCGGCTTCATCGCGGCCCGTACCCGCAGCACCTCGCCGGTGCTCATGCCGCCCTCGACCCCGCCGGAGCGCCCGGTGCGGCGGCGCAGTACGCCGTCGGCGGTCACGATCTCGTCGTGCGCGGCGGAGCCCGGCACCCCGGCCAGGTCGAAGCCGTCACCGAACTCGACGCCCTTGATGGCCTGGATGCCCATCAGGGAACCGGCGAGCCGGGCGTCGAGCCGGCGGTCGGCGTGGACGTGGCTGCCCAGGCCCGGCGGCAGCCCGTGCACGAGCACCTCCACCACACCCCCGAGGGTGTCGCCCTCCGTGCGGGCCCGCTCGATCTCCTCCACCATGGCCGCCGAGGCGGCCGGGTCGAAGCAGCGCACCGGGTCGGCGTCGAGACGCTCGACGTCCCGCGGACCGGGCGGCGGCACGGGCCGCGCGTGGGCGCCGCCGATCTTGACGACGTGGCTGAGCAGCCGGATGCCGTACGCCTGCTCCAGGAAGGCGCGGGCGACCTCGCCGAGCGCGACCCGGGCGGCGGTCTCCCGGGCGCTGGCCCGCTCCAGTACCGGACGGGCCTCGTCGAAGCCGTACTTCTGCATGCCGGCGAGGTCGGCGTGGCCGGGGCGGGGCCGGGTCAGCGGGGCGCTGCGGGCCAGGCCGGCCAGTTCCTCGGGGTCGACCGGGTCCGCGGCCATCACGGAGCTCCACTTGGGCCACTCGGTGTTGGCGACCTGCACGGCGACCGGGCCGCCCTGCGTACGGCCGTGCCGCACGCCGCCGAGGAGGGTCACCTCGTCCCGCTCGAACTTCATGCGGGCGCCGCGTCCGTGACCGAGCCGGCGGCGGGCGAGCCCGTCCGCGATCTGCTTGGTGGTGACCTCCACACCGGCGGGCAGCCCCTCCAGTACGGCTGTCAGGGCGGGGCCGTGCGATTCACCCGCGGTGAGCCATCGAAGCGTGGGCACAGCAACTCCTTCGTCGTCGCCCCGTGGCGGCGGACTGCCGTCGGGCGGTTCAGGCCGCGCTCGGCGCGACCAGCGGGTCGGGGGTGGGCTCGGCTCCGGTGACCGTGCCGCCGGAGGCGTCCGGTACGCGCTGCACGCACCAGCCGCCCTGCCGCAGCCGGGCCGCCATGTCCACGGCCTCCGTCGGGGCGACCATCAGCTCGACCAGGCCGCTGGGGTTGCCCGGCGAGTGGTCGATGCTCATGTCCTCGATGTTGACGCCGAGTTCGGAGGCGGTGGCCAGCAGCCGCGCCAGCTCGCCCGGCTGGTCGCCGATGAGCACGCGCACCGGCGTGCACGCCGGGGACGGCGCGCCGTGCTTGCCGGGGATCCGGGCGCGGCCGGCGATGCCGCGGGCCAGCAGGTCGGCGAGCAGGGTGGTGCCCTGGGCCCGTTCGTCGGCGTCGTCGGTGGCCAGACCGCGCAGGGCGGCCACGGTGACGTGGAGGTCCTGGGCGAAGTCGGTGAGCACGTCGGCCACGGCGTCGGCGTTGCTCTCCAGGATGTCGCCCCACAGCCGGGGGTCGCCGCCCGCGACGCGGATGGTGTCGCGCAGCCCCTGTCCGGCGAGCTGGGCGGCGTCGTCGCCGGCCCCGATCAGCCGGGCCGCCATCAGCGAGGCGATCAGGTGCGGGGTGTGGGAGACCATGGCCATGGCCCGGTCGTGCGCCTCGGGTTCCATCAGCACCGGCACGGCGCCGCACAGCGCCACCGTCTCCAGGGCGCGGTTGAGGGTGTCCTTGGTGGTGGCGGCCGTGGGGGTCAGCACCCAGGAGCGGCCCTGGAACAGGGTGGCGCACGCGGCCAGCGGCCCGGAGCGCTCCCGGCCCGCCATGGGGTGGCCGCCGACGTAGCTGCCGCCGTCCGCGCCGCTGGCCCGCACCTCGCGCTGGGGGCCGCCCTTGACGCTGGCGACGTCGGTGTAGCTGCGGGCCAGCCCGCAGTTCTGCTTCTCGGCCAGGACGGCCCCGATGCGTCCCGGCGGGACCGCCAGGACGGCGATGTCCACCGGTTCCTCCGGTGAACGGCACACGCCGGCGCCCAGCGAGGCGGCGGTGCGGGCCGCGGACGGGTCGGCGTCCATCAGGTGCACCATCACGCCCTGGCGGGTGAGCGCGAGCGCGATCGAGGTGCCGATCAGGCCGGTGCCGACCACGGCCGCCGTCCTGATCACGCCGCGTCCTCGGCCGGGACGGCCGCCAGGTCCCTGCGCAGCGCCGCGGCACCGCCCAGGTAGACGTGCTGGATCTGCGGTTTGGGCCGCTGGGTGTCGGCGTGCACCAGGACCCGTACGACCCGGGGCAGCGCGCCCTCGACGTCGAGTTCCTGCGCGCACATCAGCGGTACGTCGCTCAGTCCCAGTTCGCGCACGGCGGCGGCCGGGAAGTCGCTGTGCAGGTCCGGTGTCGCCGTGAAGATCACGCTGATCAGGTCGTCATGGGTCAGCCCGTTGGCGTCGAGCAGTTCCTTGAACAGCGTCTTGACGCTGTCCTGCAGATGGGTCCTGTCGTCGCGTTCCAGCTGGATCGCCCCGCGTACCGCTCGCATGGTCACTGTGCTCCTTCGACTTGACGGTGGCTTGCGGCGTCTGCCGGTCACTTGGGTCCGCCTGGTTTGTGCGGAGGGGACGGACCCCTGTCAGGCCGCGGCCGCGACGGGCCGCGGCCGCCGTGCGGCGGGGGCCTCGTTGCGGTCCCGGTACAGCTCGGCGACCTGGAAGGCCAGGTCCAGCGACTGGAAGCGGTTCAGCCGCGGGTCGCAGGCGGTCTCGTAGCGCTGGTGCAGGTCGTCCACGACGACCTCGTCGCCGCCGCCCACGCACTCGGTGACGTTGTCCCCGGTCAGTTCGATGTGGATGCCGCCCGGGTGGGTGGCCAGCGACCGGTGGACCTCGAAGAAGCCCCGGACCTCGTCGAGCACGTCGTCGAAGTGACGGGTCTTGTGGCCGCTGGGCGCCGAGAAGGTGTTGCCGTGCATCGGGTCGCAGATCCAGGCGACCCGGGCGCCCTCCTGCGTGACCTTCTCCACCAGTGGCGGGAGCACCTCGCGGATCTGGTCCCTGCCCATGCGGGTGATGAAGGACAGCCGGCCGGGGACGTTGCCGGGGTTGAGCCGTGCGGCCAGCCCGAGGGCGTCGTCCGGGGTGGTGGTCGGGCCGATCTTGACCGCCACGGGGTTGCGGACCGCGGCGGCGAACTCCACGTGCGCCCCGTCCAGCTGCCGGGTCCGCTCACCGATCCAGATCATGTGCCCGGAGGTGTCGTAGGGGAGGCCGGTCCTGGCGTCGATGCGGGTCAGGGCGGCCTCGTAGTCGAGCAGCAGCGCCTCGTGGCTGGCGAAGAAGTCGGCGGAGTGGAACTCGGAGGGGTCGGCCCCGCAGGCGGCGAGGAACGCGAGGGCGTCGTCGATGTCCTGCGCGATCCGTTCGTAGCGCTCGCCGATCGGCGAGCTGGCCACGAAGTCCTGGTTCCACTCGTGCACCTGGCGCAGGTCGGCGTAGCCGCCGCGGGTGAAGGCGCGGATGAGGTTCAAGGTGGCCGCCGAGGCGTGGTACATCCGCTTCAGCCGCTCCGGGTCGGGGGTGCGGGCCTCGGCGGTGAACTCGAGTCCGTTGACCGAGTCGCCGCGGTAGCTGGGCAGTTCGACGCCGTCACGGGTCTCGGTCGGCTTGGAACGGGGCTTGGAGTACTGGCCGGCGATGCGCCCGACCTTGATCACCGGGACCGAGGTCGCGTACGTCAGCACCGCCGCCATCTGCAGCAGTGTCTTGACCTTGTCCCGGACCTGATCGGCGGACACCCCGTCGAAGGTCTCCGCGCAGTCACCGCCCTGCAGCAGGAACGCCTCACCGCGGGCCACCGCACCGAGCTGGTCCCTGAGCTGGTCGCACTCGCCGGCGAAGACCAGGGGCGGGTAGGCGGCCAGCTCGGCGGTCACCGCCCGCAGCGCGTCCGGGTCGGGCCAGTCGGGCTGTTGCTCCGCCGGCCGGCGCCGCCAGGAGTCCGGGTCCGTGACGGTCTGAGCAGCGTTCATGATGGCTGTGCCTCATTCTGTGTCGGGTGCGTGGGCGGAACGGCGGCGTACGGCGGGCGGGGACCACGGCGCGGCCCTACTCCTCCAGCAGGTCCGGCTGCTCGCGGACGATCTCGTCCCACAGCAGCTGGAAGGAGAACCAGCCCAGTTGCTCGTCGCCGAATCCGTCCCCCGCGGCCAGTGCCTGCTCGTGGGTGAGGGTCTGCGGGGTGCCGGCGGCCTGCGCCAGGAGCTGGACCTGGGCGCAGCTGTCGTAGGTGAAGAACCAGTGCACCGCCTCGTCGATCGTGCCGCCGACCGTGATCAGCCCGTGGTGGCGCAGCAGGACGGCCCGGTTGTCGCCGAGCTTCTCGGCGATGTCGCGGCCCTGCTCGACCGAGGTGGAGGGGCCCTCGTAGTCGCCGTACAGCACCTGGCGGCCGTAGAAGGCGGCGGACTCCTGGTCGATGGGCTCCAGCAGGCGGCCCAGGGCGCCCAGGGCGCGCGAGTGCGCGGTGTGGCCGTGGGCGGCGGCCTCCGCCTCGGGCTGGAGGTCGTGGATGGCGGAGTGGATGACGAAGGCGCTGGGGTTGACGCGGTGTTTGCCCTCCACCACCCGCCCGGTGGAGTCCACGCGGATCAGGTCGGCGACGCGGACGTGCTTGAAGGAGACGCCGAAGGGGTTGACCCAGAACTGGTCCGGGTACTCCGGGTCGCGGACCGATATGTGGCCCGATATGCCTTCGCCGAAGCCGTACTTGCCGAACAGCCGCAGGGCGGCGGCCAGCCGCTGCTTGCGGTGGCGCCGGCTCTCCTGCGAGGTGGCGAACCGGGGCTCGCCCGGGATCGGCAGACCGGTGTGGGTGTCCGCCAGGTAGGCGGCCCGGGGCTCGGTGACCGTGGTCATGGAAGGGTGTGTCCTCTCTGGTCCGGTGCGGCGGCGAAGGCCTGCGAGGGCCCGACGTCCGGTCAGGCCGCGACGAGCCGGGGCGTGGCGCGGGCGGCGCTGACGGTGTCGGCGTGCGCGAGGATCGCGGTGACGATGTCCTGGCTGCGGTCGACCAGGGACGGGATGCCGAAGGTGAAGAACAGCGCGCCGGCGGCGATGTTGCCCAGGCCGTACAGCCGCGGGTCGGGCCTTCCGTTGTTGGTGAGCCTGCTGGTGGCCCGGGCCAGCTGCAGCCCGCCGTGCGGGTGCCGGCTGGCGGCGCGGGCCCGCATCAGCGAGGTCACCAGCGTCAGGGCGCTGGCGGGTATGCGGCCCTCGGAGGCGTTGACCGCGCTGACGACCCGGTCGGCGTGGATCTCGTTGCCCTCGGCGGTGACGATGTCGAAGCCGGACTCCTCGGAGGGCCTGATGTCCTGCAGTCCGGACTGCATCCGCAGCTGGTCGGCCTCGACGAGCTCGAGCATCACGGAGGCGCTGCCGGGCGGCATGGGGCAGCACAGGCTCATAATGGTCCGGTAGTGCGCGCGCAGGATCTGGACCTTCTCCTCCTCCCGCAGCAGCGGCCACACGTCGGGGCCCGTCTCGGGAACGGCGCGCTGCAGGATGCGCAGGCCCAGGTGCGGGGAGCCCACCTCGTCGATCTGGCGGCGCAGGCGGTCCACCGGGTCCTCGAGGTCGACCCGGATGATCTCGTTGATCACCTCGTCGAGGTCGGCGTCCGCGTCACGGAACTCGGCGCGCAGCACGGTCGCGATGTCCTCGATGGTCAGTTCGCGCTGTTTGCGGGAGAGCGACTGCATCCGCTCGGGCGTCAGGTGGCGCAGGTGGAAGGGGACCGGCCGCTGCCGCACTCCGGGCAGCACCCCGCGGCGGGAGAGCAGGCTGATCCGGCCCTGGTGTCCCTGGGCGGCCAGGGACAGGACGATGTCGACGGAGGTCAGTCCGCTGCCGATCACGGCGACGTGCTCGTCCTCGCCGATGTCGGCGAGCCGGTCGGCGATCGGGTAGGGGTCGGGGACGAACCCGGGGGTGCCGGTCAGCCCGTAGACGTCCTTGGGGCTGTCGCCGCCGACCGCCAGCACCACGTAGTCGAAGGCGCGGGCCCGGCCGGGGCCTGTGCGCAGGACCACCTGGTTGGGCATCCGGTGCGCGGACGTGACGCCCTCGCCGATGATGTCGACGCGCCAGCCCTTCCTGCGCAGTTCGCCGAGTCCGGTGTAGGCGGACTGCTCCAGGTACTCGCCGTAGACCGGGCGGGGGGCGAAGCGGGCGCCGGAGAGACGGTCCACGCCGTGGGCGACGCCCACGATGCGGTCCCGGGTCTCCAGCCACCGCTCGAAGTGGCCGTCGTCGCCCGCGCGGACGGACATGTCGTCGGGAGTCGCGTTGACCTTGAGCGTCTCCGTGTCGACCTGGTAGGCGCGGCCGCGCCAGAGATGGGGCGAGGGCTCGAAGACGGTCAGGCTGCCGGGTTCGCCGTCGGTCCTGGCGAGTGCGTCGATCAGGCAGACTGCTGCCGCGCCGCCTCCGACGACGCCGATCGAGAATCCACGGGACATGTATGGGTCACCTATCGATGTGTGAGGGCGCTCGGCGCCTCGCCGCTTGTGGGATCCGCGGTCACCCGGACCGCTGCCCGTCCGCCCGAAACGGCCGGGCCGAGCGGGCTCAGGACGTGTGCGATGGTGCGCAGACGGATCAGGAAACGTTTCGGCCGGATGGGGCCGGCCGGTGTCCGGGCCTGGTCACGCCTGTCGGATCTCCAGCTGGTGGAAGCCGCCCTGGAGGAAGATGAGCGGGTTGCGGCCGTCGTGGGCCCCCAGGGCGACCACCTCTCCGATGACCATCACGTGGTCGCCCACCACCAGGTGGTCGCGGTAGCGGCACTCCATCCAGCCGGAGGCGTCCAGCAGCAGGGTCCCGGTCCGCTCGCCGTGCGTGGCGGGCAGCGAGGCGAGCGCCCTGCGGCGCTCGTCGCGGGGGCGGGCCAGCAGCCGGGCGACGTCCTCCGACCCGGCGTCGAGTATGGAGATCCCCCACTGCCCGGTCTCCATCAGGTCCGACAGGAAGCCGGAGTCGCTGCGGAAGCTCAGCGACACCAGCGGCGGGTCGAGCGAGAGCGAGGTGAGGGAGTTGACGGTGATGGCGTCGTGCCGGCGCGCGCCGTCGCTGTCCGCGTACGTGCTGACGACGCAGACTCCGGTGGCGAAGTGGCGCATGACGTTGCGCAGGTTGCCCGTTGTCGTGGCTGCACCCGTCGCCTGATCCGCTGCTGGCGCCTGGCCCATGGTTGTTCCTCTCCGGGGACGGCATACGAACGTGGATTCCGCGGGTGAACCGGCGCTTTCGGGCCGGCCCGGAACGCTCGCGACGGCGAGGTGGCCGGTCGCTCCCGCGAGGAGACAGAGTTCGATGCCCACGACGTTACGGAGCGTCGTGGGTGGCTAATTGCCGTGCCGCGACCGGACAGTTGCCAAAAAACGCTCGTCCGTTTCCTGCCGGGACCACGCGGGCCGGGCGCCGCCCACCACGTCCTCCGGGACGCGGGACGCCTCGCGTATGGAGCGCCGCGCCTCTTCGGAGACCTCGACGATGTGCTGGGCGTAGGGCAGCAGCAGCCGGCCCGCCGAGGTGAGCACCACCTGCCGGCCGCTGCGGTCGAACAGACGGGCCCCGATGACCTCTTCGAGCCCGCGGATCTGTGCCGTGACGCTGGACTGGGCGTAGTAGAGGTTCTTCGCCGCACGGGTGAAGCTCAGCTCGCTCGCCACTTCGCAGAAGGCACGCAACTGTTGCAGGTGCACGTCGGCTCCTCTCCCCGTTGGCCTGTTCGGCCACCCGTGGCCCCTGCTGACCTCAATAATATACCAACGCGACGGTTTTTTTATAGACCGGCTTCCGGACGACGCGGACCCGACGGGCATGAACGCGGGCCCGACGGGCATGAAAAAGCCCGCAGTCACGTCCCGGGGGACGTAGACGCGACTGCGGGAGCGGGGGTGCGAGCGGCTCAGTCCGACATCGCCACCGGCGACATCAGGTCCCGGGCGATCTGCGGAAGCGCCTGGTCGAGGAGCCTGCCCACGCGGACGGCGCCGTCCGCGGCACGCGGGATGTCGTCGACCGCGACGGCGTGCGCGAACACCCACGGCAGACAGCGCTGGCAGGCGGCGAGCACGGCCTGCCTGCCGGAGGCCTCCTGCTCGGGGGAGAGCGGCACGAAGGCGACGAGGACCGTCTCGCCCAGGTCCGGCAGCTGGGTGCGGACCACGGTGCCCTCCCTGACGACGGGCAGTTCGAGCAGTTCCAGCTCGAGGGCGAAGAACCCCTCGTCGAAACCGGTCTCCCCGTCCGCCTGGAAGGGCTCGTGGACGTACGACTCGTCCATGGAGTTCAGGTCGCTCATGCCGACATCTCCTGGTGCATCGACTGTTCCAGCTGCAGGTTCAACGTGATGATCGGCACGACCGACTCGAGCAGTTCGCCGGCCCTGATGCGGCCCGTCGGGCTGTAGGGGATCTCGTCCACGGCGATGACGTGGGCCGGCAGCGAGGGCACGCGCCGCGCGCACGAGGCGGTCAGCGCCTGATAGCCGGTCTGCTCCCGGTCCACGGCCACCGCGATGAACGGCACCACGAGCGCGTCGCCGAGCTTGGGGTGGTCCACCCGCATCACCGCGGTGTCCCGCAGGCACGGCAGGTTGAGCAGGTCGGACTCCAGCCGGAAGAGTGCCTCGTCGACCGCGCCGTCGCGCGCGTCGATCTCCACGGACTCGGTGCGGCCCGTCAGGCGGAGCCGTCCCTGTTCGTCCATCAGGCCGAGGTCACCGGTGACGAAGAACCGCTGCTCGCCCTGGCCCAGGTCGAGGGTGACGAACGGCGCCTCGTCGTCCAGGTACTCGTCCATCACCTGGTGGCCGGCGACGGCCACGCGGCCGGCGCGGCCGGCGGACAGCGGCGTCCCGTCCTCGCCGAGGACGGCGACGGTGTTGCCCAGCGTGACCCGTCCCGAGCGCATGGGCACCACCAGCGACTCCTCCGGAGTCATGATCGTGTTCAGCCCGGTCTGCGCGGTCGCGTGCGCCAGGTGCAGCGCCGGTCCGAGCCGCTCCCAGGCGGTGTTGACGGTCCAGCGGCCCAGGTGCCGGCCGAGGGCCATGACGCAGCGCAGGTGGGAGGAGCTCGCGATCGAGGCGGAGGCCGGGTGGGCGAGCAGTTCGTTGAGCGCCGTGGGGTCGATGACGGCCGTCGTGACGCGCATCTGCGGGATCGTCTCGGCCAGGGCGGCCGGGTCGGTGTACCGGCCCAGGACGACCGTGGCGCCGAGGCCCAGCATCGTGCGGGTCAGGTCCTGTGCCGTCTGCTGCCACAGCGGGGCCGCGAGCAGGTGCACGTCGGCGGCGTCGAAGCCGAACTCGTCGACGAGGTCGATCAGCCGGCGGGCCTCGGTGGGGGTGCGTCGCACGGCGATCCGCGGCCGGTCCTCGCCCGGGACGACGGTGAAGGACTCGTACGAGAGCGGCTCGGGCAGCCGGGCGAGGGGTTCGGTCTCCAGCAGTTCGCCGAAGCCCAGCGTGCGCCGGTCCTCGGACCGGCCGGGTGCGGCCTGCGTGTCGGAGGCGTCCAGCAGGACGTGGAGGGCCTGCGGGCCGGCGGGCCACACGCACCGGTCGAGCACCTCGCGGTACTCACCGGTGACGAAGACCAGCGACGGTTCGAGCCGGGTGAGCGTGTGGGTGAGCTCCTCGGGTCCGGCGGCGGGGTCCAGCCCCGTGCAGGAGACGCCCAGCGTCGCGCAGGCGGCCATCACGACCGCGAGCTGCCACCGGTTGTCGGCCAGGAAGACCGAACGGGCGGTCCCCTCCTGCGGCAGCCGGTCGGTGAGGCCGGCCGCGACCTGGTCCACCGCCTGCGCGAACTGCTCCCAGGTCAGCCGTTCCTCGCCGTCGGCGATCGCGGTCGCCTCAGGGCGTCCGGCCGCATACCGGCGGATGTCATCAAGCTTGATCATGTGGCTACTCCGTGGTCGGTGCGCCCGCGGTCTCCGGTCAGGTCGTGCGGTCACGGGGAAGCGCGCACACCGGCGCGCTTCCCCGTGGCGTCCGGGGTCGGGAACGGACCGTACGTCCGCGGCCCCTCGGCCCCTGTTCGGGGCCGACGGCTCAGATCCGTGGGGGGGTGTCGGCCTGTCTCAGGGTGCCTACCGATGAAAACAAACCGTCGTGCGGGTTTTCAATGGCGATCGAAAAGACCGATACCTTCTTCCGCCCGTGTTCCGGTGCCGAGTCGCCGTCCCACCGGCCGCCCGGAGGCCGGTTCGGGAGAGGTCCCGGTTCGGCGTGCCAGCCCGGGGGCGGATCCGTGGCGCGGGCGGCCGAAACGGCAGGGTGCCGGCCGGCGTCGGGCGCGGCGGTCGTGAGGCGCCGCCGGCGGTACGCGTGCCGGACACGGCGGCGCGGGGGACGTACGGCGCCGGCGGGCCGGTCCGCGTTCGGGGCGGGCGGTGCGAGGGCCTGCCGGGGTTCGGGGGCCATCGGCGTCACCGGGATCCCGATCTCCCGGACGTCCGGCCGGCCCGGTGCGGTGAGGCCTTGCGGTCTCCTTCCGTCAGCCCTGCGGCACCGCCTCAGCGCGGTTCCTATCGGCGGAAGGCCACGCCCCGCCGGGGCGGCACGCTGCCGCAGGGTCCGGCCCCCGCTTCCCGCTGCGCGGCAGGACGGCCGCGGACGGGCGGTCCGGGGCTGACGCAGGCGAGGGTGCGCCGCTCGGCCAGCCGGGGCAGGAGCAGCTTCCAGAAGCCGGTGATCCTCCGCTCGGACAGCCACTCCCGGTCGGAGCCGCTGAGCGCCTCGAAGCCCACGGTCACGGCGACGACGAGATCGGTGACGCTCGCCACCGAGACGTCTTCGGCCAGCCCCCCTTCCCGCTCGGCGCGCCGGAGCACGTCCTCGACCCAGCGCCACCACTCCCGGCGCAGGGAGCAGCCCGCACGGCAGGCGGGCTCCGCGCACAGCCCGAAGCCGGCCCGGACCACCGCGTCGTCGGCGAGTCGGCGCATCAGGCGGTGCGTGGAGTCCACCAGTTGCTGCAGGGCGCACGCCGCGCCCTCCGACGACTCGCCGGTGATCTGCCGGACGGTCCGCACCGCCTCCTCCACGACGGCCCGGGCCAGCGCCTTCTTGTTGGCGAAATGGAAGTGCAGGGCGCCGTTGCTGACCCCGGCCCGTCTGCTGATCACCGCCAGCGAGGCGGACACGTAGCCCTCCTCGGCGATGACCTCGGCCGCGGCGCGGATCAACGCCCGTCGCGTGCGGGCCGCGCGCTCCTGCTTGACCATCGGCTGTCTCCCGGCTGCCGGGGCACCGGCCCCGCCCGCGGGCACCGGGGCCGAGCCCTCCGTTCATGGGTCCGCCGGCGTGGAACACCGGTACGGCGGGGCGGAAAGCCACCTGGCGCCCGGCTTCCCCGAAGGGGGCGGTCCGCGAGAGAGGCTCTTCAACTCCGTGCAGGCCACATTAACAAACCGTCTGTGTGGTTTACACAACACCCGAGGTGAATGGCCGAAGACGTGAGCCCTCTCCGCCTCGCGTACGCCTCGCGGCGGGAACACCGGCGACGGAAGCCGTTCGGGAGGGGGTGGCTTCCTGCAAGATCCACGGAGGGAGGGAGCGACAGCGGCCCACAGTCGACACGGGGGGAACAGCCGGCACCGAGAGGTCGTCACTAGGGAACGACCCACCCTCGCCACCGACCGTATATGGAAGCCTTGCTACCGGTAGAAATTAAACCGGGTGGTATGTATCTTCGCTCGTCGGGGAGCCCTCCCCGCCTTTGACATACCAGGGGGACTCATGTCTACGAGCACATTCAGGGTCGAGGACGTGCCCGGCGTCGCGGAGACGGCGGTACGCCTCGCCAAGCCGCTCTTCACAGGCGACTTGTCCCATTACCCGACCCTGACCACCACCGTTCCCAAGGAGTTCGTGCACCGCGCCGCCGTCGCGGAGGTCATGCTGACCGGCTGGGAGGACAAGGGAGACAGGGGAGGCAGGGGGGACAGGCGGTTCGAGGTGACCGCACAGTGGCCCCGCAGCCACAGCTTCTTCACTCCGACCCCGGACAATCGACACGACCCGCTTATCGTGGCAGAAACAATCCGTCAAGCCGGTTTGCTCCTCTCCCACGCGGAGCTCGGGGTGCCGCTCGCCCACCGCTTCCTGATGGGGGACCTCTCCTTCACCGCGCAGCCCTCCGGGCTCCTGGTGGGTGACGCGCCCGCCGCCGTGAGCATGGACGTGGTCTGCAAGGACATCAAGTGGCGCGGCAGCATCCCGTCGGAGGTCCGCTTCGAGACGGTGATCCGGCGCGACGGACGGATCATCGCGACAGGCAGCGCTTTCTGCACCTACACCAGTCCCGCCGTCTACCGCCGGTTGCGCGGGAACGGCCTCGTCGCCGCCCAGCGGCCGCTGCCCCTCACCGCGCCGGTCCCCCCGCAGAACGTCGGCCGGATGTCGCCCATGGACGTCGTCCTGTCCCCCCTCAACGAGCTGGACTGCTGGCAGCTGAGGGTGAACACCCGCCACCCTGTGCTCTTCGACCACCCCGTCGACCACGTGCCGGGAATGCTGCTGCTGGAGGCCGCCCGCCAGGCCGCGGCGGCGTTCCTGGGGGGCGACTGCCTGCCGGTGGGCATGACCAGCGAGTTCACCCGGTTCGCGGAGCTCGACGAGCCCTGCCTGATACAGATCTGCGTCCTGCCCGGGACGGCGGACGGCAGGGAGCACCTGCTGGTGACCGGCCGCCAGCGCGGCGAGACGGTCTTCACCTCGACCGTGGTCGCGGCGGCCTGACCGGCCGGCGCGACGGAGCGCCGGCGCGGTACCGCATGGTCGCGTGCCGTATCGACGTCGACGGGCCCCCACAACCGGGACGCGAAGTTGACGTGTACCGGCCATGAGGCCCGTCGGTGCGTGGGGAGCGCCGCGTCCGTGCGGTGCGGTGCGGCACGCGTACCGCACCGGCGCGATGGGGGCCGAGGAGAACACCAGACCTTGCGCCATGTCGGAGCTTGCGTCGCTTCGGTCGCTGTCCGGCTGCCGGGAGCTGCCCTGACCTGCGGTGACTCGGACCCGCGGGGAAGGAGCGCCGAGTCGCGGGGGGGGGGGGGGGGGGGGGGGGGGGGGGGGGGGGGGCCCCCGCCGCCCCCCCCCCCCCCGGGGGGCGGCGCGCCACCCCCCCCCCGCCGCAACCCC